>NZ_JBAUSA010000283.1:0-2114 GCF_049581465.1 Caballeronia sp.
GTGCTGGGCTGTCTGAAGGAAATCGGCGAACCGGGCGAACTTCCCGGCGGCATCACCACAGCGTTGGCGGGGCTGTTGTGCGGAGCGCACGACAAGTCCTTCTGCACTCCCGCCCTGAGCGCCGCGGCACAAGCCGGCACAAGCTTCGTCGAAGAAGAACTTGACACCGCCTCCGCCGCCAAGACAAGCACCGCTGGGACGATCACCGCCAAGCAGGCATCGATCGTCGAGCAACATGCGATGCAGCTCGTTCCCAGTGCCCTGAAACGGATGGGCTTCCCCAGCTACTACTCCTGGACCGCGGTGCGCATCGACGGGCTCGACATCGATCCCCAGGGCGGCCAGCCAATCCTCGTGATCCCCTCGGCCAGCATCGTCGTCTCGGCCGACGCCTCGATCTACCTGCTCGGCCACCAGATCTCTCCGCTGCACACCGTGGCGCTGTATCTCCCGAAGGCCGGTGGAAACCTCGGCGAAATCTCACTGCCCCATAAGTTGCCGCTCATCGGCAGCCTACCGTTCAGCGGCAGCATCTCCGTGGCCCTGCAAAGGGCGGGAGTGACCCTGTCAAACGGTGACACCTGCGCCTTTGACTGCGCGGCCATCTCGGTCAACGCCGAACTTCCGGGGGTTTTCAGTGACGGCGAAGGACACGGGCTGAGCGCCGGCGGCGTGATCACCGCGGACGATCGGCAAGGTCTGCAGCTCGACTCGCTCGAGATCAAGATTCCCCACGCCGAGATCGCCGGGATCGGTGTCGACAAAGTGGACTTCCGCTATCGCCACGGCGACGATTCGCTGCGCGGAGAAGCGACGCTCGACCTGCTGGCAAGCGGCGAAATAACCGCCAGGTTCGCTTTTGTTCATGGCGATTTTCAGGAAGGCCACGTCGCCTGGAATGCCGGCGATGGGCCCGGCATCGACCTCGGCGGGCCGATCCCGATCTTTCTGACCCGGCTCGGCGGCGGTATTACGGTTAATCCGGCCGTGCTCAGCGCGGAAGGCGCAATCGCGGGGGGCGGGGACGTGATGGGCTGCTCGCTGTTCGGCATCAGCGGAACGCTCACGATTCAATTCGCCCCGTTTGAACTGAATGCGAATGCGGCCGGCGAACTGCTCTGCAACCAGGTCGCCGAAGAGTACTTCCACGTCGACGAAGCAGGCGACATCGGCCTGGGCGGCAATGTGCACATAGAAATCTACGTGCTCTCGTTTGAAGCTGGGATCGCCTTTGAAGTCAGCCAGGGCCATTTCCAATTCGACGGCAACGTCAACGCCTGCTTGCACCTGCTCGGCGAACACTGCCTCGGCGCGGAGGTCGTCGTCTCCGACCACGGCGTCGGCGTGTGCGCCGACCTCGGCTTCACCCATGCCGGTGCCGGCATCGTGTTTCCCGACGAAACACACTTCATGCTTGACTCGTGCAACATCGCCCAGTTCCGCTCGCTGCCGATGCCCGCGAACTTGGCTTCCCTGCGTCACGTCCCAACTGGCCAAGACCCATCCGCAAGCGTGGCTCAAGACTTGCCAAGCGCCCGTGGCCCGTTCGCGAGCACGGCTCAAGCGTTGCCGAGCTTCACCGTTCCGCACGGACAGAGCGTCACCGCGATCGGGGTGCTCGGCGCAGGCGGCGCTCCAAACGTGACACTCAAGGGACCCGACGGACGCACGATCGAAACGCCGGCCGGCGGGTACCTGAAGGACCCCAAGGAGGTGGTGATCGCCGACGGGAGCAAGACGATGGAGACCTATTTCTTCATCAACCATCCGGCGCCCGGCAAGTGGACGATCGTGAGCAACCCCGGCTCGGCGCCGGTGACCGGCGTGGATCAGGCGGCCGGCCTGCCGAGTCCCAACCTGCGCGCCAAGCTGAGCAGTGCCGGAAGGGGCAAGGAGCGTTTGCACTACTCGCTGCGGAAGATCCCGGGCCAGCAGGTGAGCTTCGTCGATGCCCACAAAGGCCACGGCTTCCGAGTGCTGGGCCAAGCCCACGGATCCCGTGGCACGATCACGTTCAGCCCCTCCAGCGACCTCGGGCGGCAGCACGAAATCGTCGCCTGGGTGACCCAAGATGGCCATCCCCGCGAAGACGTCACCCTGCTTCGCTACACGAC
>NZ_JBAUSA010000284.1:0-3151 GCF_049581465.1 Caballeronia sp.
CAGATGAGAAGATTTTTCGAAAGGCCGTTTCCGACTCGCCAAGGGACGCATGCCGAAGCCCGTCGAATCCCGGCACCTGCGCGGAGTGCGCAGCGGGGGTGCATCCTAACGCCAGTGCACGCAAATGAAGTGCACCTTGAGTATTACGTTCCTCATTACGCGCACGACATCGGCTTGATAGGGGTATGGGTGAAGATGACCCGGTTCGAGCGTCAGGCTTGGGCTAGAAAGCAACGCTGTCGAGGACTATTCGTCACGCGATACGCAGCTGCCGCATATGTTCTCCTGCTGACGCGCTCGATCCGTGAAAGGGTGTGTGCTGGCTGGTTGCCGCGCATATCAGCCTGACGGAGAACGAAAATGGAAAAGCTTCGGAATATCATGGTGGCCTTTGCCGTCGCCATGCTGGCCGCATGCGCGAGTCTGCCGCCGCAGGCGGGCCGGACAGAGACACATGCACTGGATCACACTGAGGCCACGCGTCTTGGCGCGGTCTTCGTGCCCGCGGAGCAGCAACACCCAGGAAGCAACGCGTTTCACCTTTTGCCGGACCCGGTCGACGCACTGGTCGCCCGCATGCTGCTCAGCGAAGCCGCAGACCGCTCGCTCGACCTGCAGTACTACATTTGGCACAACGACACGACCGGGCGGGAGCTTGCGGCGTCACTGCTCAGAGCGGCCGAGCGCGGCGTGAGGGTTCGTGTTCTGCTCGACGATCTGGGTACGAATGCCGACGATCAGGTGCTGCTGGCTCTCAACTCGCATCCCAACATAGAGATACGCCTGTTCAACCCGGTCGCGAACCGCAGTCTCAAGAGACTGGGGGCTGTGTTCGAGTTCTTTCGGGTCAACCGGCGCATGCACAACAAGGCGATGATCGCAGACAACCAGGGCGCCATTGTGGGCGGGCGCAATATCGGCGACGAGTACTTCGGTGCATCGAGCGATTTCACTTTCGGCGATCTGGATGTGCTTGTGCACGGGCCGATAGTCCGCAAGGTTTCCGACGCCTTCGACGAATACTGGAACTCGGATGCGGCCTATCCGATCGACCGGCTGATGGGCCATCGCGCGGAGCCGACGGCGCTGGTGGCCTACCGCGAAAAGCTGGATGCCGCCGTCGCTTCGCAACAGGATAGCCCCTACTTCGTGCAGGCGAGGCAACGGATGCTTCAGGTCATTCAGGCCCGCGACCTCGACTTTTCCTGGGGCAAGGCCACGCTGCTCTACGACGATCCGTCGACGATCACCCGCGCGCCAGGCGACTCTCAGGGCCATCTGATGACGGACTGGCGGGCGCTGCGCATTCAACCGACACAGGAGTTGTTGATCGTCTCGCCGTACTTCGTCCCGCGTAAGGACGGGGTGGCCTGGCTCTCGGGGCTGACCGCGCGCGGGGTGCGTGTCACCGTGTTGACCAATTCGCTTGCTGCAACCGATGTCGCCGCGGTGCATGCGGGATACGAGCGCTATCGCCAGGCGCTGCTGGCCGCGGGCGTGCGTCTCTACGAACGGAAGCCGGTCACGACCAATAAATCCGCAGCGGACAAGAAATCCACGTTTGGTTTGTCGAGGGCATCGCTGCATGCCAAGACTTACGTGTTCGATCGCAAGGGCATCTTTATCGGCTCGATGAATCTCGATCCACGTTCCATGGAGCTCAACACTGAAATTGGCGTTTACTGTGAAAGCGACGTGGCCGCGAGCCAGGTGGTAGACGCAGTCGAAGCGCGTCTCGACCGGGAAGCCTGGCGACTCGAACAACGCGTCGATGCCGCTGGCAACCGTCTGATCGTCTGGGTCGACACCGCGGCTGACGGAACAGTGACGGAGCTTGATCAGGAGCCGGGCGTATCTGCCGGGCGGCGGATCAGTATCTGGTTTCTGGGACTGCTGCCGATCGAATCACAGCTATGAGGAAGCCGCCACCTTCGAAGTGAGAGGCGCAATTCTAAGTCCATTTACCCATCAAAAAAATGCAGCGCAACGTTACCGCGAACGTCCGCTTCATAGAAAGTTGAATGTCCCTTGCGGGTCGTGTACGGGAGTTCAGTTGCCCGGCTTCTGCCGTCTCCTTCTATTCGATAACCGCTGTCGTAGAAAGAGGGTTAGCGAGAAGTCGATAATCGCTCATCCGCCCATCTCTAATCCTTTGTGTGGATCGATCCATCGATATCCGGCGGCAGGAACGGCGGCACAAGCCGCGTTATTGCCGCCGCGCAAGCCGGTAACAAGCGAATGGAGCAGAATAGGATCGTGAGCACCTTCAAACGCGCGTGAGAGGAAGTGGCGCCCGACTTCGGCCGTTAGGGCCCAGGCGTTAGCGAGACAACCTTGCTGCAGAGAGATCAATGAAGAAAGGAAAGACAAAACTTACCCGCCATGATGCTGAGCGCCTTTTCGAGGGACTGCCCGCCGGGAACGTGAGAGTATCGAGCCGGCCCGAGAACCCATTCGAAGCAGGGGTGTTCGACGTGGTCAAGCGCGTCGACGACGAAAACAAACTCTGGAAAGACAACCTCATTACGCTTCCGATGGCGATCGAGTTGCCTGCTGGCTACGAGTCGGTGTCTCGCATGCGCGAGGCGATGGTGCGGGCATGGCGCGTGAAGTGGGTGAGGGAAGATAAAAACGAGGTTGTCACCGAGTTTCCTGAAGGATGGACAGCCGTTCGCCCGGAAAGCGGCCCCATAGAGCTGCGAGATCCGTCCGGCGTGGTCCGCGCCTTATACGGGTGGGCCAAGGATGCTGAACTCAAAATTCTGCCACGGTATCTGGTTGAGTCACAGGCGAACAGTTCAAGCGGACTAGGCAGCTTGCTTGTCCGTGATCGCGGGAACGGTCAAGTTCTTAAGAGGTCGTCGATCTGGTCTGCTCAAGCTGGTCCCAATCATCCAGATTGGACCAGGCTGTCAGCGTGGCTCAACTTACGCTATCCACAACATCGCGACCCGCTGCGGTACTGGGAAGATTGCGAGGAAAACATCCAAAACTAAGCTACCTTTGGGGCGCTGTTCTCGCGGCAAACAATTGCACCTAGCTTGACGCAGGCGAAAGCAGCGCTCACCGCTTGATTGGGCTTCCGAGTTCGGCCATTAGCCGCCGGTCGCAGTTACATTTCACTTGAATGCCATCAGGCAACGGCTATGTT
>NZ_JBAUSA010000285.1:0-28902 GCF_049581465.1 Caballeronia sp.
TTGGCGTGTCGCCGGTCCGCCAGGCCGCCTCGTTCGGGCAGTCCAGGCGGCCTCGGCCAGCGACCGCAATCCCTGCTTGCTACGCCAGCGGACCTACTGCTTGTGCATTGGGTCGACAGCGCTTTGACGCGTCAAACGGACTGCTTTTTACTCTTTTTTAGCTGGTTTGAAGAAACAAGCAACGCCTGCTCTATGAGCCGGGCGCCGCCTTCACAACACAACATCTAGTGCAATTTACGTCTATGAGCACCAAGTATAGTGATAAACCGCACAGTCTCAAAAACTTTTATTTGAGCATGATTGCGTTGATGGGCTTGACTTTTGACATGCCAGAGTCGGGCAAGGGATAGCGCGCGATACGTGCCGCGATGCAATTCGGTCACGAGACCTTGGCGGGCATCGACGAGCTTTTGGCGGAGCAGGCAGAACCGGACGAGACAAGCCGATGTTCAAAAAGCGGGATTTGACGACGCCTGCCGCGCCCGGTCACTCATCGGCGAGATAAGGGAAGTACTTCGCCGCGAGCGCTGTATCGCGTTGGAGTCGCGGCCACTCGAAGTGCGGTCCCGGGTCGGTCTTGCGACCGGGCGCAATGTCCGAATGACCGGCGAGCGCTTCGATCGGATAACGCTTGGCAAGCGCTCGCACCACCTCATTGAGCGACGCATACTGGGCCGCTTCAAATGGGCATCGATCAGATCCTTCCAGCTCGATACCTACCGAGAAGTCATTGCATCGCTCGCGGCCGAGGAAGCTCGACACGCCCGCGTGCCACGCCCGCTCATTGCACGACACGTACTGTTCGACGGCGCCGTCGCGGCGAATCACGAAATGCGACGACACGCGCACGCCGCGCAGATGGTCGTAGTAAGGGTGAGCGTCGTGATCGAGACGATTCTGGAAGAATTCGGCGATCGCGTTGCCACCGAATTCATCGGGTGGAAGGCTGATGTTGTGAACCACGATGAGGGTCGGCTCGACCTGTTCCGGACGGGCTTCGAAATTCGGCGATGGCAAGCGTTGCGCCGTTGAATACCATCCGTCGCTGCCGATACCACCTGCGCTCATCGCGCGTCTTCTCCTGCCGGGCGAGCCGCGTGGCGCTGCGCATGATCGATGGAACAGAATCGATGCCCCGCGGCAACGACCGATTCACCGCGCGGGGTATGCACGCCGCACTCGGCGCAGCGCACAAGCGGATCGGGTAGCTGTGGCGCGTTGCTTGACGCGCGAGGACCGCTGGAGGGCGCCGTTCGCTGCCCTGCTTGCGGTCCGGTTTGCGGTCCGGTTTGAGGTCCCGTGTGAAGACCCGCCTGAGCGCGCCGCAGCTTTTTGAAAAACCACTGGCTCGCGAAGAATACAAATATCAGCAGAAGAAGTTGGCGCATGACGTGACTAAGAGAGGAGGCTTCGGCCCTAAGCCGGAAAATCAGACGACCGCGCGATGCAGCAGCACTTCGAACACGAAGCGGCTGCCCACATAGGCGAGCAACAACGCGGCGAACGAAGCCAGCACCCAGCGCAATGCGGCGCGCCCGCGCCAGCCCGACACACGCCGAGCGGTCAGGAGTGCGCCGAACATCAGCCACGAAAGAATGGCGAACACGGTCTTGTGATCCAGTTTGAACGCGCGATCGACGAGTTGTTCGTTGAACGCCACGCCCGACAAAAGCGTGAGCGTCAGCAACACGAACCCCGCCCCGATCAATCGAAACAGCAATTTTTCGAGCGTGAGAAGCGGCGGCAATGTGTCGAGCCAACTGGACAGCCAGCCATTGGACGCATGCCGCGCGACACCCCGCATGTTCTGCAGGCGCTTTTCCACCATCAGCATCAGGACGGCGTGAAGGGCGGCGATCGCGAACAATCCGTACGCAATGTTCGCGATCACGAAGTGCAGCTTGAACATGGGCGCGGCGGCATACGGGAGCACGCGCACGCCGCCGAATATAAGCGGCATGATCGACGCGACGCACGCAAGCGGCAGCACGAGAAGCCGCAAGCCATCGAGCGGGAAGAAGAAGCTTTCTATCCAGTAGATGCCCGCACCCAGCCAGAACATGGCGGAAAGCGCGAAGGCAAAACCGAACACCATCGCGTTCTGAGGAAAGATGGTGGTGTGCAGCAGGACGCCGTGCACCACCAGTGCGACACCCAGCAGCGCACGCCCGATCCCGCTCCCGCCCGACGCCCTCGACATCCGCTCCGACAATTGCGCGCCCGAGGGCATGCCGGCCAGCGCGGCAGCGGGCGCCAGATCACGATGAGCGCGCCATCCCGCTACGGCGAGGCCGCCGTAGAGAAGCACAGTGAGGGCATACAGTACAATATCCATGTTCGAAGTTTACACTAGGCCCTGAGGCCACGACGGCTTCCCCCTCCACCTTCGTATTGCGACGGATTGCGCGTTTCGTACTGCGCGCTTCGCATGGCGAGGCACGGAGGGCAGTCAGGACGTCGCCACCCGGCCGCATTCCCACACGCTCCCATGCTCGACACACTCACTACACGGATGGCGCGCGTCGTCAAGACGCTGCGCGGCGAAGCCCGGCTCACCGAGGCTAACACGCAGGAAATGCTGCGCGAAGTGCGCCTGGCGCTGCTCGAAGCCGACGTCGCGTTGCCCGTCGTGCGCGAATTTATCGCGAAGGTGAAGGAAAAGGCGCTGGGCGAGGAAGTTATTTCCAGCCTGTCCCCGGGCCAGGCGCTCGTCGGCGTCGTGCAGCGCGAACTGACGGCGATCATCGGCGGGGATTACGAGGGCAAGGCAGTCGAGTTGAACCTCGCCGTGACGCCGCCGGCGATCATCCTGATGGCCGGCCTGCAAGGCGCGGGTAAAACCACCACGACCGGCAAGCTCGCCAAATTGCTGCGCGAGAAGCACAAGAAGAAAGTGCTGACGGTTTCCGTCGACGTGTATCGCCCGGCCGCTATCGAGCAGTTGAAAACGGTGACGGAACAAGTCGGCGCGGATTTTTTCCCGTCGCAACCCGACCAGAAGCCCGCGGATATCGCGCGCGCGGCCGTGGACTGGGCGAAGCGCCACTATCACGACGTGCTGATCGTCGATACGGCCGGCCGTCTCGGTATCGACGAAGCCATGATGAAGGAGATCAGCGAGCTTCACGCAATCCTGAAGCCCGCTGAAACGCTGTTCGTGGTCGACGCCATGCTGGGCCAGGACGCGGTCAACACAGCGAAGGCATTTAGCGACGCCCTGCCGCTCACCGGCGTGGTGCTCACGAAGCTCGACGGCGATTCACGCGGCGGCGCAGCGTTGTCCGTGCGTCACGTGACCGGCAAGCCGATCAAGTTCGTTGGCGTCGCGGAAAAGCTCGACGGCCTGGAAGTTTTCCATCCGGACCGGATGGCGAACCGGATCCTCGGCATGGGCGACATTCTCGCGCTCGTCGAGGAAGCGCAGAAAGGCGTGGACGGCGCGGCCGCTCAAAAACTCGCCGACAAAGTCAAGAAAGGCGGCGATTTCGACCTGAACGACTTCCGCGCGCAACTGTCGCAGATGAAGAAAATGGGCGGTTTGTCATCGCTGATGGACAAGTTGCCGGCGCAATTCCAGCAAGCCGCCGCCGGCGCCAACATGGGCATGGCCGAACAGCAGATGCGCCGGATGGAAGGCATTATCAATTCGATGACGCTGCTGGAGCGCGCAAAGCCCGACCTGATCAAGGCGCAGCGCAAGCGCCGGATCGCGGCCGGCGCGGGTGTGCAGGTGCAGGAAGTCAACCGGATGCTGAATCAGTACGAGCAAATGCGCGGCATGATGAAAAAGCTGAAAGGCGGTAATCTGCAAAAAATGATGCGCGGCATGAAGGGCATGATGCCGGGCATGCGTTAAGTTTGTGATTTTTGAAGCCCGCGTTTTCCAGCCAGGAACGCGGGTTTATCATGGTGCGCTTGCCGCCACGTTTTTCGCGCCGCCCACTTCCAGTCTCACACGTCGCCGCCCTATGAATCGCGAAGAAGCACTCCACGTTTTAGAACACTCCGAAGAAATCGTGTCGGCGCAGGAGGTCAGCGCGTCGATTGAAAGGATGGCCAAGGCCATCGGCGCGGATGTGAGCGACGACTTTCCGCTGGTTTTATCGGTGATGGGCGGCGCGGCTGTCTTCACCGGCATGTTGCTGCCGCATCTCGACTTCCCGTTGGAGTTCGACTACATCCACTTGACGCGCTATCGGAACACGACCAAAGGCGGCGACAAGATGGAATGGCGCGTGGCGCCAGCGGAAGCGGTAAAAGATCGCGTAGTCCTCGTTCTCGACGACATTCTGGACGAAGGCGAGACCATGGCCGCTATCCGCGACCGCATCATGGCGATGGGTGCAAAGAAATTTCTCTCGGCCGTGCTATGCGAGAAAACGATCGAGAAGAGCAAACCGTTACGCCCGGACTTCTGCGGCTTCGAGGTTCCGGACCGCTACGTGTTCGGTTGCGGAATGGACGCGAAGGGATATTGGCGAAACCTGCCGACCATTCGGGCGCTGACCGAGGGCGCTTGAAGGGTCGAGTTCTTGAAGTTTCGCGTGATCAGCAAAAAAGCCGTTTCAACTGACGTTGAAACGGCTTTTTCTATTCTTGAATTGGCTATTGCTGAAGCTGATGCACGAAGGTCCGAATCCCGGCCAGGATCATTTCGACGGAAATAGCCACCAGCACCAATCCCATCAAACGCTCGAATGCGGTAACGGCGCGCTCGCCAAGCCAATGCTGGATCTTCTCCGCGAGCACCAGGACGATCGCGCTGACCAGCATGGTGATCGTCAGCGCGCCGATCCATTCGAAGATCTGACCAGGCGATTGCGATGTCAACAGCATCACCGTTGCCAGCGCCGAAGGCCCAGCGATCGCCGGAATCGCCAGCGGCACGATAAACGGCTCACCACCGCGCGAATCGCCGCCCATGAGGCCATCGGGATGCGGAAAGATCATTCGCAACGCGATCAGGAACAGTACGATCCCGCCGCCTAGCCGCAACGACAAATCCGTCAGGCTCATCGCACGCAGAAAGCGGTCGCCGGCCACCATGAACAGCAGCAGGATGCCGTACGCGATCCCGACTTCACGCAGGATCACGATCCGCCGCCGTTCCTTCGCAACACCGCGCAACGCGTTGATGAAAAGCGGAATGTTGCCGAGCGGATCGGTGATCAACACGAGCAGTATCGTGGCAGACAAAAAGTTGTACTGCACGACTACTTCGCCAGCGCGGCTCGCACCTTTTCGATTACGACGTTGGCGGCGTCATCGACGGGTAGCAGCGTGGCTTCGGAATCGCGACGCCCCTGATATTCAAGCTTGCCGTCCTTCAGCCCACGATCGCCGATCACCAGCCGATGCGGCACCCCAATCAGTTCCCAGTCGGCGAACATCACGCCCGGACGCTCGCCGCGATCGTCAAGGATCACGTCGATACCTGCAGCCAGCAACGTGGCGTAGAGCTTGTCGGCCTCCGCGCGAACGGCTTCGCTGCGGTCGTAGCCCATCGGGCACAGGACGACTTCGAACGGCGCGATTGCTTCGGGCCAGATGATGCCCTTGTCGTCGAAATTCTGTTCGATCGCCGCACCCAGGATCCGCGTGATGCCGATGCCGTAACAGCCCATTTGCATGCGCGCGGGCTTGCCGTTTTCATCGAGAAACGTGGCGTTCATCGACTCCGAATACTTGGTGCCGAGCTGGAAAACATGCCCGACTTCAATACCGCGGCAGATCGCAAGCGTGCCCTTCCCATCCGGCGATGGATCGCCCGCGAGGACATTGCGGATGTCGGCGACTTCCGGTTCCGGCAGGTCGCGGCCCCAGTTCACACCGGTAATGTGGAAGTCCACCTCGTTCGCGCCGACCACGAAGTCGCTCATGTTCGCGACCGTGCGGTCCGCGATCACCTTGACCGGCTTCTTCGTGCCAATCGGGCCGAGATATCCGGGCGGCGTGCCGAATGTATCGACAATTTCGGCTTCGGTGGCAAATCGATAATTCGCGAGACCCGGCAGCTTGATCGTCTTGATGTCGTTCAGCGAGTGGTCGCCGCGCAGCATCAATAGCCAGATGGTCGCTTCCGCACCTTCGTTTTCGGTCGCGAGAACGATCGACTTGATCGTCCGTTGCAACGGAATGCCCAGCAAATCTGCGACGGCCTCACACTTCGCCTTGCCCGGCGTCGCGGTCTTCTTCATTTCCTCCGCAGGCGCGGCGCGCGTGGCGTTGAGCGGCAACGCCTCCGCAGCTTCCACGTTGGCGGCGTAATCCGACGTCGGGCAATACGCGATCGCGTCCTCGCCCGTGTCCGCGATCACGTGAAACTCGTGCGAACCACTGCCGCCGATCGAACCGTTATCGGCTGCGACCGCGCGAAATTCGAGGCCAATACGCGTAAATACACGCACATAGGCATCGAACATCTTGCCGTAGGTTTTAGCCAGACCCGCCTGGTCGCGGTCAAACGAATACGCGTCCTTCATGATGAATTCGCGACCGCGCATCACGCCGAAGCGCGGACGGATTTCGTCGCGGAACTTGGTTTGGATCTGATAGAAGTTCACCGGCAACTGCCGATAGCTCTTGATCTCGCGACGCGCGATATCCGTAACCACTTCTTCGTGCGTCGGCCCCACCACGAAATCGCGTTGTTGGCGGTCCTTCAAACGCAAAAGTTCGGGTCCGTACTGTTCCCAGCGGCCCGATTCCTGCCAGAGCTCGGCCGGCTGCACGGCAGGCATCAGCAGTTCGAGCGCGTCGGCCCGGTTCATTTCTTCGCGCACGATGGCCTCCACCTTGCGGATGGAACGCAGGCCAACTGGCAGATAACTATAGATGCCCCCTGCCACGCGACGAATCATGCCGGCGCGCATCATCAACTGGTGGCTGACGATTTCGGCGTCTGTGGGAGCTTCTTTCAGGGTGCCGATAAAGAAACGAGATGCTTTCATTCAGAAATTTTTCCAAAGCGGGAGCTCGCCGATTGAATGGGCAATGCCCATTGGACGCGCGAAACGGATAGAACGATTGAATGACGGGACGGCGATCAAGCGCGGAGTAAATTCTTCCACGACTCGTTCGTCACGCGAAACGAACGCCCGAATTCGGGTTCGTGCCGGTGCGCCAGCCCCGTTATCTGTTTATAATCAAAGCAATTTTAAAGGATTCGAAGGTGGTTGTATGCTGGATCGTGAAGGCTTTCGCCCGAACGTCGGCATCATCCTCTTGAACGCGAGCAATGAGGTGTTTTGGGGCAAACGGCTGCGTGAACATTCCTGGCAGTTTCCGCAAGGGGGCATCAAGTACGGCGAGACCCCCGTGCAAGCGATGTATCGGGAGTTACACGAGGAGACCGGCTTGCTTCCGGAGCATGTCAAGGTCGTGGGTCGAACCCGCGACTGGTTGCGTTATGAGGTGCCGGACAAGTTCATCAAGCGCGAGGTGCGCGGGCACTATCGCGGGCAGAAACAGATTTGGTTTCTGCTACGCATGGTAGGCCGCGACTGTGACATTTGTTTGCGTGCGACTGATCATCCGGAATTCGATGCCTGGCGGTGGAATGAGTACTGGGTCCCGCTTGACGCGGTGATCGAGTTCAAGCGGGATGTGTATCAACTCGCGCTCACGGAGCTGTCGCGTTTTTTGCGGCGTGCGACCGTGCGTGCCGAGCGCGCGGAGCGAATGGCGCATCATGGGCCGCGTTATCCGCGCATGGTTCAGACCATGACGATCGAGGTGCCGTCTGTTTCTGCTGGCGGGAGTGTCGTTGAGGCAGAATGCTCGGTGACTGAAGAGCTGCATATTTACGCGCAACGTCCATCGAGTGACTAGGACGTTGTCTTTAAGAAGCGGCGGCGCGACAGCGTACGCCGCTTTTTTTGTGTTTTGTGTTGGTAGCCACTGCGTTGGCCGGTGCACTGCCAGGTGAACCGCCAGGTGCACTGATGTCAGGCAGCCGCTTGTGTATCAACCCCGGGAAATGAAGAATTGAAAGCTATTGCATTGTTCGCGGTATCCGCCACAGCCGTTACTGTGCTTGCCGGTTGCGGCAGTTCTAAACCGTCCAACCAGCCCGACAGCGCGTTTGTCTATTTGATGGACCGCCAGTCGACCTGGGTCGAGAACAAGGTCGACACGATGCCTGCGCTTCCGCAGGACGCGAATTTGCAGGGCTTTACGGTTTCGCAGAATACGCCGCTCACTTTTTCCATCGACAAGAACTCGCTCACAGTCGGCGACGACGGCGTGGTCCGGTACACCGTCGTGGTGACGAGCCCGGCCGGCGCGCGCAATGTGAATTACGAGGGAATTCGCTGCGATACGTACGAATGGCGGCTGTACGCGACTATTGAAGAAGATCAGAAGGGTTGGGATCGTACGGTGGCGAACGATTTCCGTCGCATCCAGAACGGCGAGTTGAACGCGTATCACGCCGCGCTGTACCAGGATTACTTCTGCGCGAACAAGCTACCAACGGGATCGGCGAGCCAGATTCTCTCGAATATGAAGTACGGGCGCACGGCGACTTCGACCAACTCGTATAAGTGAGGGAGCTGCGCTTGGGGGTAGAGGGTGGTGGGCGCCCTAACCCCTTCCCTTCTCAGGCTAAGACCAGATTGTCCCGATGAATCAACTCGGGTTCGAGCATATAGCCGAGCACCGTTTCAATCTCCCCGCTGGGCCGTCGCTGGATCAGCCGCGCTTCGGAACTGCTGTAGTTCGTGATGCCGCGCGCCACTTCCTGACCGCCCCGACTCATGCACGCGATCACTTCGCCACGCGCGAAAGCGCCTTGCACATCGACAACACCAATCGGCAGCAAGCTCTTTCCGCCTCCAGTGAGCTTTTCGACCGCGCCTTCGTCGATCACGACATGCCCACGCACCTGCAAATGATCCGCCATCCATTGCTTGCGCGCCGCGATGCGCGCAGTGCGCGCGATCAATTGGGTGCCGATCATTTCGCCAGAAGCCAGCCGCGTCAGGACATCCGACTCCCGCCCGCTCGCGATCACCGTGTTCGCTCCACTGTGCGCCGCGCGCTTGGCCGCCAGTATCTTGGTCAGCATGCCGCCGCGGCCCAGACTCGATCCAGCGCCGCCCGCCATGCTTTCTAGTTCCGGCGTACCCGCATCGGCTTGTTCGACGAGTGTAGCCGTCGGATCGCGGCGCGGATCGGCGGTGAAAAGGCCACGCTGATCGGTGAGAATAATCAGCGCATCGCCTTCTATTAGATTTGCCACCAGCGCGCCAAGGGTGTCGTTATCGCCGAACTTGATTTCATCGGTGATGACGGTGTCGTTTTCGTTGATGATCGGCACGCACCCAAGACGCAGCAAGGTCAACAGCGTGGAGCGCGCATTCAGATACCGTTCGCGATCGGCAAGATCTGCGTGCGTCAGGAGAATTTGCGCGGTGCGGATACCGTGCTTGCCGAAACTGCTCTCGTACACCTGCGCCAAACCCATTTGCCCAACGGCGGCGGCGGCCTGCAATTCATCGATTTCGCGTGGCCGCTTGGTCCAGCCCAGCCGATGAATCCCCTCGGCAATCGCGCCCGAACTCACGAGCACGACTTCCTTGCCCTGCGCGCGCAACGCCGCAATCTGCGAGGCCCAGCGGGCGATGGCCGCGTGATCCAGGCCGCGTCCGTCATTCGTGACAAGGCTCGATCCCACTTTGACGACGAGTCGCTTTGAAGAGGCTATGACGGAACGCATCTGACGCATTTCTCCTGAATGAATCACGAACCTGCTGCTTATTCTTTGTCTTCGTCTTCGTCGTCTTCTTCAACTTCAGGAGCCGGGGGCGGCGGCGCGACTGTTTCGTCGCGGAAACGAACGTCGGCGGCAAGATCTTCCGCTTCTGCAGCCCGCGACGCGTCCGAGTTCTTCGAGATGTAATCGAAGATGGCGTAAGTCAGGCTTTCGCAACCCTGCCCTGTCAGCGCCGAAATTTCGAACACCGGGCCGTCCCATTCGTATCGCTTGACGAAGTCGGCCACGCGCGCCTTGCGTTCGTCGTCCGGCACCATATCGAGCTTGTTCAGCACCAGCCAACGCGGCTTTTCATAAAGCGCTTCGTCGTATTTGCGTAATTCGTTGACGATGGCGCGTGCTTCCTGAACCGGATCGATGTTGTCGTCGAACGGTGCGAGATCCACCAGATGGAGCAACACGCCCGTGCGCTGCAAATGGCGCAGGAAGCGGTGGCCCAGGCCCGCGCCTTCCGCCGCGCCTTCGATCAAGCCAGGGATATCCGCGATCACGAAGCTCTTTTCCGGGCCCACTCGCACCACGCCGAGATTCGGCGCGAGCGTGGTGAACGGATAGTCGGCGATCTTCGGCCGTGCGTTGGATACTGACGAGATAAAGGTCGATTTGCCGGCGTTTGGCATGCCGAGCAGACCGACATCGGCGAGGACTTTCAACTCGAGGCGCAGCATGCGGCGATCGCCGGGCTTGCCTTCGGTCTTCTGACGCGGCGCGCGATTCGTGCTCGACTTGAAGTGCAGATTGCCCAGGCCGCCCGCGCCGCCATGCGCGATCAGCACGCTTTGGTTGTGCTCGGTCAGATCGGCGATCAACTCGCCCGTTTCCGTATCCGCGATGATCGTGCCGACCGGCATGCGCAGGATAATGTCGTCGCCGCCCTTGCCGTAGCAGTCCGCGCCGCGACCATTTTCGCCGTTGCGCGCCTGGTGTTTCTTCGCGTACCGGTAATCGATCAACGTGTTGATATTACGGTCGGCCACAGCATAGACGCTGCCACCGCGACCGCCGTCGCCGCCGTCCGGGCCGCCGAACGGGACAAACTTCTCGCGCCGCATCGACGCGCTGCCATCACCTCCGTCGCCGGCGATGACTTCAATTCTCGCTTCGTCAATGAACTTCATGAGTTGCTCCGTCCCGTGTTTCAGCGGTGTTCCGCTATTTTGCCGCGACCAGCCGATGCTGGTCACGCGCTACTAGTAACTAATATCCGATGCCAATAAAAAAAGCCCCGCGAACTTCGCGGGGCCTTTTCCGGTCCTGAAGCCCGTGCCTTGATGAACCTTAGGCAGCCGGGACGACGTTGACCAGATGCTTCTTTGCTGCGCCCTTCGTGCAAAACGTGACGTGACCGTCAGTCAGCGCAAACAAGGTGTGATCCTTGCCCATGCCGACGTTTTCGCCCGGGTGCATGCGCGTGCCGCGCTGGCGAACGATGATGCCGCCTGCGTTGACAGCCTGGCCGCCATAAACCTTCACGCCGAGGCGCTTTGATTCAGAGTCGCGACCATTGCGGGATGACCCGCCTGCTTTTTTGTGTGCCATTTAATAGCTCCTTGACCGTTTAGCTTAATCGACTCGACGACGCTTACGCGGCGTTGATTGCGTCGATACGCAGTTCGGTATAGTTCTGGCGATGGCCAGCGTGCTTTTGGTAGTGCTTCCGGCGACGCATCTTGAAGATCGTAACCTTCTTATGACGACCCTGGGACACGACGGTAGCTATGACGGAAGCCCCACTGACCAGCGGTGCACCGAACTGAATCGATTCACCTTCGCCTACTGCGAGAACCTGGTCGAGCGTGATTTCAGCGTCAATGTCTGCCGGTATCTGTTCTACTTTCAATTTTTCGCCGACAGCAACCTTATACTGCTTGCCACCGGTTTTTATGACCGCGTACATTGAGAACCTCACTCTGAATTCATTTTTCCGCACACCGTGCGCGAAAACGCGTGATTATACAGAGAGTTAGGCGCGCAGTCAAAGCTCCCGTTCATCGCGAAAAGGAGCGCCTCCGTTCACGCGTGCTGCAAGCCGCATGCGCCGATATCCTGATTTCGCCGTCGAAGTAGGGCCATAGAGGCTGGATGCAAGGCGGCCAGACGCGCTAAACGGCGTTGAGCGGCCGATTCGCCTTATAATTCGCGGCACTATCCTAATTGCCGATCATGTCGTCCACTGCCATTTCCTCCCCAAACGCCGCCAACGTGCTCGAGCCTATCGCCGAGGACATGCAGCAGGTCAATCGCGTCATCCGGCAGCGCCTGGCATCCGAAGTGATGCTGATCAACCAGATTTCCGAGTACATCATCGGCGCTGGCGGCAAGCGCCTGCGGCCCGCGCTGTTGTTGCTCGTGTCCGGCGCACTCGGCGACACGACCGGGCATCGCCATGAACTGGCGGCCGTTGTCGAGTTCATCCATACGGCTACGCTGCTGCACGATGACGTCGTCGACGAATCCGATCTCCGGCGCGGCCGCAAAACCGCCAACGCGTTATTTGGCAACGCGGCGAGCGTGCTGGTCGGCGACTTTCTATATTCGCGCTCGTTCGAGATGATGGTGGGCGTGGGCAAGATGCGCGTGATGGAGATCTTGTCGGTCGCGACCAATGTGATCTCCGAAGGCGAAGTGCTGCAGTTGCTCAACATGCACGACCCGGATGTAGACGAAGCGCGCTACATGCAGGTGATTCGCTACAAGACGGCGAAGCTGTTCGAAGCGGCGGCGCAACTCGGTGCAGTGCTGTCCGGCTCCGATCCCAAGACCGAAGCGGCGGCGGCGGAGTTCGGCAGGCGTATCGGCACGGCATTCCAGATCATGGACGACTGGCTCGACTACACAGGCACGGCGGAGTCCATGGGCAAGAACGCCGGCGACGACCTGCGCGAAGGCAAACCAACTTTGCCGCTTATCTATTTGATGGAGCATGGCTCCGCCGAACAGGCGGCGCTCGCGCGGGAAGCGATCGAGCACGGCGGCACCGACAAATTCGACACCATCTTCGAAGCAATCACGAAGTCGGGCGCACTTGATCACACGTTGAAATGCGCGCGGCACGAAGCACAAGCGGCCGCGAATGCAATTTCCTCGTTTCCGGATTCCATTTTCAAAGATAGCCTGCTGGAACTGTGTTCTTACTCGACGGCGAGACAGTCCTGAGAAGGATACGAACGGGACAGGAGTGAACATTTCGGGGTGTAGCTCAGCCAGACAGCGCACTAGGTCGTGACATTAACGACCGCATGCAAAAATGGGCGCACCCCGCCGTATTTCGCTTAACAATCCAGCGATCGCAATCCGCTGCGGTTAAATCAGCACTCCAGTAGACTGGGCAGTACATTAATTTGATTTAGTCTTGCGGATTTTATTTTACGATGGCCTCAACCGCGCCAGCAAATTAAAACCACTGCGCGATGCGACAGCCACAAAATAATATAAATAAATCCATCTATGGATTAGGCAATAGATTTATCGGGGCTTTAGCACGGCCAGATCCCATTCATTTCGTGACGGGACATGCACGATACGGACACGATCAAGCTCCTCGAATCCACCCTCGAGCCTCTTCCATGCCCTTATTCCCTCGGGGTGATACCAAATACTGACGATAAGTATCCCGTCGGGAGCAAGAGCGCGCGCGATTCGGCGAACATGTTTCTCAGGGGTTTTTAGGTAATACAGCATCTCGTTGAAGACAATGACGTCGAACACCCGCGAGGTTTCGAAAATAGAGGCATCGGCCACATCGAACTCCGCTCCTTGGAAGTTCGACCGGCGCGCCTGCTCGATGGCGACTGCCGAGAGATCGACACCGACATAGCTGGATATTCCAGCACTGGAAAGCCAATGTGCGAGGATACCCGAGCCACATCCGACGTCCAGGACGCGCGCCCCAGGTTTGAGGTGTTCGCAATACCCCGAAATCACACTGTACCGGCCGAACTCCTGTGTCGTGGATAGATAATCCCACTTGCCGGAGTCGTACTCCTGGTCCCACGTCTTATCCGAGATCACGGCCTCGCTCGGCGTCAGGATCCTGGCCTTGATCGCAGCGGGCGGGAGCCTATTAATCGGCGGCTTAAGGGATTTTCCAAGGACTATAAAATTATTTCGTCTCCTCTTAGTATTAAACATAGCGGCCTTCTAATATCGTATTTGGAAATCAACCAATCAACAACGCACGCGCATCAATATAAAACCAGCAAGCTGGTTATTCGCAATCAACTGTATCCGTTCGACCTTAGTACTTTGGGTAAATTCATAGCGCCCTACCAGTCAGCACGGTGATCTTCAAACGCCTGATTTCGTAGACATTTAGATCAAGTCACGCGACTCGTAACGTCGGCTTGCGCCGACACCCTGCAACGCCACCGGCGATTTGCCAGCAATATCCAGGCCCACTAGCGCGGGGAAGTCATCTTATATACCGCAACCGGCCTCGAACAATCAGGTATTGTTTTCTCGGTGAGGCTGACAATATGTTTAATCCGCGGTTTAATTGGTAGGGGTAAACCGTCACAGTGATAATGAAGCCAGACGAGCGCGAACTGCCTGAAACGCACCGAACAAAGACGGCAAATTAGCGTAGCTGGCGAGACGGTCTTCGATTGACCGTTCCGGAGCAGTCCATCTGGGCCCATCAACAGCGCTTCGAGGCAACCGGCAACCACGCAGTTAGGCGCGCTTGATCAGACGTTGAAATGCGGATGACAGGAGGCTCGAGCAGCCGCGACTGCAATTTCTTCGTTTCCGGATTCCATTTTCAAAAATAGCCTGCTAGAATCACATTCTTACTCGACGGCGAGTCAGTCCTGAAAAGGAAACGAACCGTACAGGAGTGAACATTCGGGGTGTAGCTTAGCCTGGTAGAGCGCTACGTTCGGGACGTAGAGGCCGGAGGTTCGAATCCTCTCACCCCGACCAGAATTCCCTTGGAAACTCAAGGCAAAAACCGCCCAGCTTGCTGGGCGGTTTTTCGTTAACGACGCCATCGGCAGAAGCCCCCCGTCAGCAACACCCGCTATAACATCGACACCCCGAGCAGCGCACCCACGCCATAAGTGAAGGCTGCGGCGATACAACCGATGGCGACTTGCCGCGCCGAGGAAAACCAAGGGCTTCGGCCGTTGAACAGCGACGTGACCACGCCGATGATCGCCAAGCCCAGGACACTCAGCGTGACGCTGGTCGCAATGCCAACGAGACCATGAAGCCAGAAAAAGGGCATGGCGGGAAATATTGCGCCCAACGTGAAGAGTCCAAAGGACGTCCCGGCCGCACTCCATGGATTGCCTCCAAGCTCGTCCGGGTCGATACCCAACTCTTCTCGCGTGAGCGTATCGAGCGCGTTGTCATGATTGCGCATTATCTGCTCGGCAACCCGATGCGCCTCGTCCTTATCAAGTCCCTTTGCCTGATAGATAAGCGCTAATTCCCGCTGCTCAGCCTCGGGCGTGTGCTCAAGTTCCTCAGCTTCGCGTGCGATTTGAGTCGTCGCAAGCTCCCTCGCATTAGTCACCGAAAGCCATTCGCCGAGCGCCATGGAACAAGCGCCGGCAATGAGACCCGCAAGCCCCGTCAGAAGAATGACTTTGTTGGAAGACCCGGCGCCAGCCACGCCCATGATGAGACAGAAGTTCGATACCAGGCCATCATTGGCGCCGAGCACGGCGGCCCGCAGATCATTGCCCGAAGCTCCCCGATGCCATGACTCCGCCCGGGCGATTTCCGCGCCCGTCACCCCCCCGGAGGAGCCTCTTTGCGCTGCTGCCGCCACGACCGCCGCATGACTGTGTTCATCGGCGGAAAGGCCCAGTGAATCCGGCTGGTTTGCATATTTGTCGCGGTCCGCGAACTCAGCGGCAGCCAGAGCCGGAAGAACGAACCGGGGGCCAAACCGACGTATGAACAAACGCAATGTACTTGTCTTGAACGACGCTCTGGCGACCGGCGCGCGGATACCTCGCTCCCGAAGCTTGGTGCGCCATAGTTCCGCATGCTCCCGTTCCGCCTGTGCCAACTGCAGGAAGACGTCGCGTCGGCCTGAGTTCGACTCTGCCGCCGCAAGTTCTTCATAGAGTGCGGCACCGTCCATTTCGTCCCGCAGGTTAGCGCGGAACCGTTTGACATCTTTCTTGTGGTCTTGTGTCATGAGCGCAGTGGTCCTAAGTGTCACCGCACGAGTGTAGGTGGTTCCCGTACCCACAGGACAAAGGCCCCACGCATGATTTTTGTTGCGAACAACAAGGGCACTCATTCGCACTTGCACTACGTTTGTTCCGCACCTGACGATGGCGTGGAAGGCTGGGACCGTTACTTTGGCCGCACAACAACCGCGCTCACCATCAAGCGCCCGCGCTCCTTGAGTTATCTGAGGTTCCAGATTCCCCAAATTGCAATCAGCAAAGCCAGGCCAAGTCCACAACCCAAGACGACGTACGGATACATCTCAACTCCCCTCGAAATTTCATTACCGCGCTGATCAGCGCGTCAAAGCCCTAGCGGTATCGGCGGCGTGCCCTGCTACCGGAGCGTTTAGCGTCGTTGATGGGTGTCGCCCATCAGCCCACCCTATAGGGCACGCTACAATCGGTCGCGCAATCCTACCTCCCCTTCCTTTCAAAACGCATGGCTGGTTCCTCGCTGCTCAAACTGAAGATTTCGCCCCGTCTGCGTTGGGTTGCTCTATGGGGACCCGGCCTGCTCGTCATGCTCGCTGACTGCGATGCCGGGAATGTCGTAACAGCAGCGCAGGCCGGTGCGCAATGGGGCGTCCAGCTTCTGGTGGTGCTCCTTGGGCTCATCCCGCTGCTTTACATGGTGCAGGAACTCACGGTCCGCCTTGGAATTTTCACCGGGCGCGGGCACGGCGAACTCATCCGCGCGCACTTCGGCCCGTTATGGGCGTGGATATCCGCAATCGGACTGGTGATAGCAGTGCTTGGCTCGCTAGTGACAGAGTTCACGGGGGTGGCTGGCGTAGGCGAGATGTTTGGCGTTTCGCGGTCCGTTACCTTGCCGCTTGCCGTCGTAGCGCTGATAGGCGTCGTGCTGACCGGCTCGCATAAGCGTGTAGACAAGGTCGCAATCATCATCGGCGCCTTCGAACTGGCGTTTTTCGTTGTTGCATGGAAGACGCACCCGGATATCCACGACATGTTCGGGCAAATGAGTAACCTACCCCTGGGAAATCGCCAGTTTGGGTATCTCGCGGCGGCGCTGATTGGCGCGACGTTCAATCCATGGATGGTGTTCTATCAACAGGCGGCGGTAGCGGATAAGAAATTCACTGCGCGGGACTACGCGGCAGCTCGCGCCGAAACGGCCGTTGGCGCGGTCCTCACGCAGTTGTTGACGGCCGCAGTGCTTGTGGCGGCTGCGGCGACGCTGTGGGAACACGGTCGACCCAGCACGTTGCAAAGTGTGGGCGAAATCAGCACGGCCCTTGCAACTGTAGTCGGTCCTCACGCCGGGCGCGTCCTGTTCAGTGCCGGCGTGCTTGGCGCATCGCTGGTAGCAGCCATTGTTTGCTCGCTGTCGCTCGCCTGGGGGCTGGGCGAAGTGGCAGGGTACCGACGGTCGCTTGAAGACCGTCCCGCGACTGCGCCAGGGTTCTACGGAGTGTATGTGGCCTCCGTCGCCGGCAGCGCCTACGTCGTCTGGCTAGCGCCGAACCTCGTCTCGTTGAACGTTGCGGCGCAAGTGGTCAATGCGTTGATGCTGCCGCTGGTGATTGGGTTACTCATTGCGCTAAGCGTGCGAGCACTGCCTAGTCAGCATCGACCGCGTGGAGCTTACCTGTGGCTTGTCTCGGGCATCGCAGCGGTCGTCTCGGCAGCCGGCTTTCTTGGTGCGTGGCTAGGCTTTATTGCCTGAGACGCGCTATTCGGAAGAGGTTGTCGTGAACAGCCGCCCGCTACAATGCTGCCGGGTACCTTCGCCAACCACCGCCCCACCATGCTTCCTCTGAAATATCTAAGCGCGTATCCGGAAGCGCTTCAAGACAAAGTCCGAAAACTGATCGCCGATGACCGGCTTCGCGCGTATATCGGCGATCGTTATCCGCATAGGCACGCCGTGCAGTCCGACCGCGCGCTGTATCTGTACGTCGCCGACCTGAAGCAGGAATTCCTGCGCGTGGCGCCGGCTATCGATAAAGTCGTCTACGACGCCAAGCTCGATGTCCTGCGTCACGCGCTTGGACTGCACACGGCGATTTCGCGTGTGCAAGGCGGCAAGTTGAAAGCGAAAAAAGAGATTCGCGTGGCGTCGCTTTTCAAGGAAGCGCCGCCGGAGTTCCTGAAGATGATTGCCGTGCATGAGCTCGCGCACCTGAAGGAAAGCGACCACAACAAGGCGTTTTATCGCCTGTGCGAGTTCATGCAGCCGGGTTATCACCAGATCGAATTCGACTTGCGCGTTTATCTCACGCAGCGCGATCTCGAACGCAAAGTCGCACCGTGAGGGCGGCCTGTTCGACGTGTTCGACGCCCCCGCTCTAATCCGCCGCCGCATGCGCAAGCATATCCCCAGCGATTTTCTTGGCCGGCCGGATCAGCAACACCAGTGGCACCACGAGCAAGGTCGCGACGAACATCAGCTTGAAGTCGTTCAGATACGCAATCATCTGCGCCTGCTGGTTGATCGACTGATCCATCATCGCCATGTCGAGGCGCGATCCGCTGGCTAGCATCGACTGCATCGACGGATTGAACATATTCACGTTGGCCGCGAGATCAGCGTGTGCGACCTGCGTATTGCGGGTAATCAGAGTCTGCACAATCGAAATGCCAATACTGCTGCCGATATTACGCATCAGGCTATACGTGGCGGTGCCATCGGCGCGGAGCTCGGGGGTCAGCGTGGAAAACGACAACGCGCTCAACGGCACGAACACAAAACCGAGACCGAAGCCCTGGATAACGCCGGGCCAGACAATATCGGAAACCGACAGCACGATCGTGTATTGCATCATCTGCCAGAGGGCGAACGCCGAGATCAGAAAGCCGGCAAGCAACAACAGCCGCGCATCGACACGCTTGAGCAAGCGCCCCGCGACCAGCATGGCGATCATCGTGCCAACGCCGCTCGGCGCAGTGACAAGGCCCGTCGTGGCAACGGGATAATTCATCAGGTTTTGCAGCATGGGCGGCAAGAGCGCGCGCGTGGCATACATCACAGCGCCGATCACGAAGATGAAGCACACGCCAGTCGCGAAATTGCGGTCCTTCAACAACTCGTACTTGAAGAACGAGCGCTTGCCGGCCGTCGCCGTATGCGCGACAAAAAAGATAAAACTGAGCGCCGCCACCAACGCCTCGATACGAATTTCCATCGACCCGAACCAGTCGAGTTGCTCACCGCGATCGAGCATGGCCTGGAAAGCGCCAATCGCAAGACCCAGCGTGGCGAAACCGAAGGCATCGAACTTGACGCCGTGCTTGGCCGCGCGCGCCGGCAGGAAGGTTAGCACGCCGAAAAGCGCGAACGCGCCAACCGGCACGTTGATGAAAAATACCCAGCGCCAGTTGTAGCTGTCGGTGAGCCAGCCGCCGAGCGTCGGTCCGAGAATCGGGCCGACCATCACACCCATACCCCAGACGGCCATCGCCTGGCCTTGTTTTTCGCGCGGGTTGATGTCGAGCAGGATCGATTGCGACAGGGGCACGAGGGACGCCCCGAAAATGCCTTGCAGCAAGCGCGAAGCGACGATCTGCCCGAGTGTCTCCGATAACCCGCATAGGGCCGAAGCGATCGTAAAGCCGCCGATAGAGATGAGGAGCAGGCGCTTCGTGCTCAGGCGGTCAGAGAGCCAGCCGGTGAGCGGCGTGGCAATCGCGGCCGCGACAATATACGAGGTCAGCACCCACGTAATTTCATCCTGAGACGCGGAGAGCGTCCCCTGCATGTGCGGCAACGCCACGTTCGCGATCGTGCTGTCGAGTGTCTGGATCAGCGTGGCCAGCATGATCGACAGGGTCAACATGGGCCGGTTGAGCGGCGTACCGGCGGCGCTCGCCGGCATTGTTTCAGAAGACATTTACGGCCCGGTGCGCGACTCAATGATAAGCATGCTTATTATTATACTTACCACAACACATGAAATCGGCTGCCTGAACTACGTGGAAACCCGCACACCCGGGTGCGCGCGCAGGTTTCGTATAATCGCCGCATGCAAACGCATCTCGACAAGCGCTTCGGCTTTCTGGTTTCGGACGTGGGACGCTTGTGCAGCAGGCGTTTCGACGAACTCGCGAAGTCGTCCCTCGATCTCACGCGAGCGCAATGTCGTGCGCTCGCGTACCTTTCGCATTTCGGCGAGATGAGCCAGGCACGGCTCGCCGACATGCTCGACGTCGCACCGATATCGGCGGGACGACTGCTCGACCGGATGGAGGAAGGCGGCTGGATTGAACGCATGCCGAATCCGGATGACCGCCGCGAACGCACCGTGCGGATGACGCCCAAAGCGGAAGGCGCGCTTGTCAGGGCGCGCCGGGTGGGCGACGCGATCGCCACCGAGGCCCTTGCCGGCCTCAACGCCGACGAACGCGAGCAGTTGATCGCGCTGCTGCGGCGCGTACGCGCGAACCTGAGTACGATCGTGGATCGGTAAGTGGTGTGTCGGTGTTGGCACCTGCTATTGGGTGCTTTGCACGGTTTGCCCTGCTTGCCATGGACAGCATTCCCCGCTTGTCGATGCGCGCTACCTTTGGACACCGCCATGCTCATGCTGCTTGCCATCACACTTTCGGTCGCCGCTACGCTGGTCGTCGTGGCGATCCTCGCGAATTTCGTGAGCGGGGAAAAGAAGGTCGAGCACAACATCGAGCGCCTGTATTCCAGCGACGACCCGCAATTCATCCGGTCCATGAGCCTCCTCCTCGGGCCGCCCGTCACGTCGGGAAATCAATATCGCGTGCTCCTGAACGGCGACGAGATCTTCCCCTCCATGCTCGACGCCATCCGCTCGGCCACGCAGAGCATCACGTTCGAAACGTTCATCTACTGGTCGGGCGAGATCGGCGCTCAGTTTGCCGCGGCGTTGTCGGAGAAAGCGCGTTCAGGCGTCCCGGTGCATGTGCTGCTCGACTGGGTGGGCTGCAAGAAAATGGATCGAAAATACCTTGAGGAATTGCGCCAGGCCGGCGCCGAGGTCGTGCAATTTCACAAGCCGCACTGGACCGGACTCGGCCGGATGAACAACCGGACGCATCGCAAGTTGCTCGTGATCGACGGGCTCGTGGGCTTTACAGGAGGCGTCGGGATAGCCGAAGAATGGACGGGCCACGCGCAGGATGAAAAGCACTGGCGCGACACGCATTTTCGCGTGGAAGGGCCGGTCGTCGGGCATATGCAGGCCGTGTTCATGGACAACTGGATCAAGTCGACCGGCAACGTGCTGCACGGGCGGATGTACTTTCCCGAAGTCCCGGAGCGCGAACACGCTGAAGGCGTCGCGCACATGTTCAGCAGTTCGCCGACGCACGGCGCCGACGACATGGAACTCATGTATCTCATGGCGATCACCGCGGCGACGAACAGCATTCACCTCGCGAGCGCCTATTTCGTCCCGGACGGCCTTGCGATCAACGCGTTGGTGGAGGCGGCGCGACGCGGCGTGCGCGTATTGATCATGACGCCGGGCAAGCGTATCGATACCCACACGGTCCGCGAGGCGTCGCGTGCCTGCTGGGGCGACCTGCTTGCGGCGGGTATCGAAATCTACGAATATCAGCCGACCATGTTCCACTGCAAGATCCTGGTGGTGGACGACTATCTGGTGTCCGTAGGATCGACTAATTTCGATAGCCGCTCCTTCAAGCTCAACGACGAAGCCAACCTCAATGTCTACGATCGCAAGTTTGCACGCGAGCAAGTTGCGATCTTCGATGCCGATATCGAACGATCGCTACTCGTCACGCATCAGGATTGGCTGCACCGGCCGATGCTTGAGAAGTTGATCGAAAAAGTGGTGCCGCTCCTGGACTGGCAGCTTTAGGCTTCTTAGGCTCCCTTAATCGTCGTTGGCAGCCTGCGTCATCCCCCCGATCACCCCGCTGTTCATCAACTTGCCGACTTGCGCGTCGCTCATGCCGAGCACGTCGCGCAAGGTTTCGGCCGTATGCTCGCCAAGCATCGGCGGCGCCTGGTTGTACTGCACCGGCGTCGCCGATAAGCGCAGCGGACTTGCGACCGTCGGCGCAATTCCGGCGAGGCGGTGAGCGATCTCGCGCACCGCTCCTCGCGCCTTGGCCTGGGGGGAACTGAACGCCTGGGCCACGTCGTTGATCGGACCGCACGGTACGCCGCACGCTTCGAACGCGTCGATCCATGCGTCGCGGGTGCGGGTCATGAACGCGGCCTCAAGTTGCGGCAGCAGTTCAAGGCGGTTGATGCTGCGCGCGCTGTTCGTCGCGAAGCGCGCATCGAGCGCCAGTTCGGGCAGGTTCATCGCGGTGCATATCGAGCGAAACTGGCTGTCGTTGCCGCACGCAAGAATCAGGTGACCGTCGGCGGCTGCGAACGTCTGGTAAGGCACGATGTTCGGGTGCGCATTCCCCATGCGCTCCGGCGCGATGCCCGTGGTGAGATAGTTCGTCGACTGGTTCGCGAGCATCGCGAGCTGGCAATCGAGCAGCGCGATATCCAGATGCTGGCCTAACCCGCTCTTTTCGCGCTCCATCAGCGCGGCGAGAATGCCGGTGGTCGCGTACATGCCGGCCATCAAGTCGGTCACGGCAACGCCGACTTTTTCCGGGCCGCCGCCCGGCATGCTGTCGGGCTCACCGGTGATACTCATCAGGCCGCCCATGCCCTGGATCAGGAAGTCGTAGCCGGCGCGTTGCGAGAGCGGACCGGTCTGGCCGAACCCCGTCACGGAGCAATAGACGAGCCTGGGGTTTATTTCCGAGAGACTCACGTAGTCCAGCCCGTATTTGCTCAATCCACCCACCTTGAAGTTCTCGACGACTACATCGGACGTCTTTGCGAATTCGCGGATCAGCGCGGCACCCTCGCGTGAACTCATATCGATGGCAACCGACTGCTTGTTGCGATTCGCGCACAGGAAATAGGCACTTTCGGAGGTATCGCGTCCGGTGGTGTCGCGCAGGAACGGCGGGCCCCAGGAACGCGTATCGTCGCCCGTGCCGGGGCGCTCGATCTTGATGACCTGCGCACCCAGGTCGGCGAGGTTCTGGGTGCACCACGGACCGGCGAGCACGCGGGACAGGTCGAGAACGCGGATGCCATCGAGAGGCTGTTTTCGCGGCGCGGTGGTGGCGGCCTGTGGCGATTTAATGTCGTCGTGCGGCACTGTTTCTCCTTGTATTGGCGCGAATCGGCCGGTTTCTGCGGGCGTTGTTTGCGCGTTGTATGCACAGAAGCGGCGCGGCGAAAATGCCGTCAGTTGTATGCGTCGATTGTAGCGATATCGCGAATCGGGACATTTCAACCGCTGCCCCGCTCACCCGATTGACCGGAATCCGCAAAAAATCCCTGATTGCGTGGAATATTCCTCAAGGCCGACCCGTTTAGCCCATACGCCCACAAAAGCAATACGACAGACGAAATGAAAAGCCGACTCTCGGAGTTCGCTGCCGCCCTCGCCACGAGCTTCGCCCTGAGCGCCTACGCCGGGCCGCCGATGGCCGCAAACGGAATATTTGCGGATTCAAACGACATGACGCTCTACACTTTTGATAAAGACCCTGCTTCGGGTCCGAGCGCCTGCACCGGTAGTTGCGCGAAGGTCTGGCCGGCCTCGATGGCCGATGCATCGGATAAGCCTTCGGGCGACCTCAAAGCCGACAACTTCAAGGATGTCTGGGCACGTCGTGAAGTCGTAAGGAACCTTTAACGGGAGGAGAGAGATGAAACGAGTAATTGCACGCATGGCGCTTATCGGCGCGCTTGGGCTGATGGTGTCGGTGACGGCGTTGTCAGCGGGATGCACGGGCATGACGGATTCCAAACCCGCCGGAAGTAGCACCAGCGGCGGAGGCGGCGGTGGTGGCGGCGGCGGTTATTGAGCGCGCGTGCCTGACGTCATGCATCCGATGAGCATCGGCCGTTGAGCTTCGAGACCGACCTGGTCGCGGTTCTCCCGCAGTTGCGCCGCTACGCGCGCGCGCTGACGGGTGACCGCGCTTGGGCGGACGACCTCGTTCAGGACGTGACCGAACGCGCGCTCGGGCGCTCCAGCGGATTCCGTGCGGGGAGCAATCTGCGCGCGTGGCTTTTCACGATCATGCGCAATCTCTATATCGACCAGTTGCGTGGCAAGCGCGATATCGCCGTCGACGATGAAACCGCGCCGTGGCGCCAGATGGCCGCACCGGTCGGCGAAGTGGACGGCCTCGTGCTGCGCGACGTGCAGCGCGCGCTTTACTGCCTTCCGGTCGAGCAGCGCGAAGTCATGCTGCTCGTTTGTGTCGAGGAAATGAGCTATCAGGAGGTGTCCGTGGTGCTGAATGTGCCGGCAGGAACGGTCATGTCACGCCTTTCGCGGGCGCGCGAGCACATGCGCGTGCTGCTGGGCGAAGAACCGGGGCGCAAATCGGCGTCGTTGAAAATGGTGAGCTGAGCTGCACATGACTACATCCGACCAACCCGAACGCCCGGACGGCGTTGATTCGAGCGTGACCGCCGACGAGTTGCGTGCGTTGTCGGCGTTCATCGACGATGAATCGACTGACGCCGAGCGCGCCGAAACGGCTGCGC
Organism: Caballeronia sp.; assembly: GCF_049581465.1. Lineage (GTDB taxonomy): Bacteria > Pseudomonadota > Gammaproteobacteria > Burkholderiales > Burkholderiaceae > Caballeronia. The sequence continues at coordinate 24,497 of NZ_JBAUSA010000285.1, forward strand.
GTGTTGCCCGCGATCCGGCCAGCGCGGCGACAGTTGCGGCGTATCGTGCACAGGACAATGCGTTGCGCGCGCTTTTTGCCGCCGATGCCGCGCCGCAACTCATCGTGGTCCGCCCGCGTCCGCGCTACTTGATGGCGGCGAGTTGGCTGACTGTGGGTATTGCGTGTGGATTGTTGATGCACCTGGTGTTGCCGATGTTCGATCGCGAGCACCCGACGCCCATGTTCGCGCAACGCGCGGATATCGCCTATGCGGTTTATGCGCCTGAGCAACGGCACGCTGTGGAAGTGGCTGCGTCGCAGGAGGATCATCTGGTGATGTGGTTGTCGAAGCGGCTTAACCGTACGCTCACGATTCCTTCGCTGGATGAATACGGATTTGAGTTGGTCGGGGGTCGCCTGTTACCGGGCGAGGATGGCCCGGCCGCGCAATTCATGTATCAGAACGCGAGCGGTCAACGCCTGACGCTTTATATGACGAGCGGGTCGACCAAACGCAAAGAAGAATATGCGATCCGCATGTTGCGCCAAGGGGAGCGGCGGACGTTCTACTGGACCACCGATAACGCTGGATACGCACTGTCGGGACAAATCAGCGAGGCGAAGCTGCGCGCTATTTCGTTCGATACGTGCGCGGCGCTGGGTGGAGATCCGAAGCGCTGGCAGTAGAACATTTGGGGGTTGGGGAATCTGCACTTCAAGCGACGAACGGAAGGGCTGCACGCTCACCGCCAGCAACCCCGCCCACGTTCACCCCTTCCCTTCATCCGCCGCCATCAACCCGGCCCGGCTCTGCACCCCCCACGCCCGCGCTCCGCCAAGAAAGTCGACCCAGCCGAGCGCCGCGCCCACATGGCGCAGCAGTTGAAACGAGAACGGCTCGACAATCGCCGTCACAACCGCCATCCACAGGCTCGATCCAGCGGTGTCGCCAGTCCATCGCCGATACAAATGCACGGTCCACAGATGAAACGCGAAGTCGATCAGGATCTTCAACCCGATGACGCTGAAGACCGGCAACACGATGGTCCCGCGCCGATCCACCATAAACCCGATCAGCAAGGCGAACGCGGTCAGTCCATAGATGGGCTGCACGGTATCGAACGCTTTCACAGGAAGCATTAGCAGCCCGAGCGTGCCGTATCGGCGATTGCCGGTCATGTCGCGGTTCCAGTATTGCGTCTGCAGGAAGCCCGCAAACCAGCGCCGCCGTTGCCGCATGAAACCACCGAACGAACTGGGAGCATCCGTGATTGCGAGGGCATTGCCAACCACGCGCACATCCCAGTCAAGGCCGTTGTCGACCGCGTGTCGACGCAAACGGTGAATCAACTCGTAGTCCTCCACAAGACACTGCGGATCGAAACCGCCGACGGCCGCCAGCGCGTCGCGTCGAAACGATGCAAACGCGCCCGAAATCAGCAACAGGCTATCGGCACGCATCCATGCGAACCGCGCGATGAAATTTCGAATGTACTCGTACGTCTGGAACCATTGGAAGAAGCGTCCGCTGACCGTCTTGCTGCAAACCGGCACGAGGATTCCTGCCGCCGCGACCAGGTTCGGGCGCGCGGCGAATGCGCTGCGCATCGCGAGGATGGCGTCATCGGCTAGACGGGTATCGGCGTCCAGCGTCATCACAATCGGCGTATCGATCAACCCGATCGCGGCGTTCAGCGCACGTGCCTTGCCGCCGTGTTTCACGCGCAGCCAGAACAGATTCGGATGCACCGATGAAGCCGCGCTCAATGCGCCCTCGGGCGGCGCGATCAGGCCGAAACGCCGCGTGAGGAGATCAGCGGTGGCATCGGAGGAACCATCGTCGGCGATCACGATTTTCGCCGCGCCGTACGCCTGCCCGAGTAATTTCGCCAGCGTATTCGGCAGCACGGCGGCCTCGTTATGCGAAGCGACGATCACGCCGAGCGCCGGCAATCCCTTTTCGCGCTGCGCGCGGTCAAGCGGCTTCGGGCGCTTGACGAGCGTCCAGGATTTTGCCGCGACGAACATCAGGAGCAAGGTGTCGTACACGACGTACGCAATGCCCGTCGACCACGCCACGATGCCATGCAGGAAGAACGCGCGCGCGAACAGCACGATCCACAACACGACGACACCGCCATGAATCAGGACGCTCGCAAGCGTGACCGGGCGCGGCGCAATGCGCGGAGAAGCCAGTGCGAGCGCCGCTTCGAGGGACGTCGTCGAGGTCGTTTCCGGTTTTGTCTTGACAGGGGTGAGCACGATCACGGCACCATGCGCGAAATGACCGATTTCCGGTCGATCCACTGATGCTTCAGCGCGCCGCCCACATGCATGGCAAGCAGTGCATACAACGCGTAGCCAAGCCATGTGTGCAACGCGCCAAAACGGTCGTGAAGCGTCTCCTTGAGCGCCGGATCGAGATGCATCACGAAGCCGATGCGCGGCCACGGGATCAGGCCGAACAGATGCATCGGATGCGTGGCAGCGGCTTTCCACGCTGAATCGTGGAGCCAGCCGGAAAGCGGCAAGCCGATCATCAGCAGATAGAGCAGAAAATGCGCCACATGAGCCGCGATGTGTTCCCACTTTGGAAACGCCCGCGGCAACGGCGGCGGCTTATGGGAAAGCCGCCACAGGATGCGCAGCAAGACGAGACCGAGCACCGTGATGCCGATGGACTTGTGCGTATCGACAACAGGGCGCACCCAGTCATCAGGAAACGATTCCGCCGATAACCCCAGCGCCACGTTGCAAATAATCAGCACGGCGATGACCCAGTGCAGGGCCATCGCCGTGCGCGTGTAGCGCAAAGGGGCTTCAGATTCAGGCGGCCTCTCGGGCGTCTGTGACACCGCGTTGCCGGCATGCGTGGACATTCGAACTCCGTACGGGAAATGAAAGTCTATCGGTCCTGGCGCGCGAAGCATGCACTGGACGACATGGGATGAACGGCCCGTGACGATGGTTTATTCCCTTAATTGTGCGGGAAGACGCGAACTTGCGTTTGTCGTCAATCTGTCAGGAGGCCGTCTACAGGTACGGCGAGCACGGTCGCGAAGGCTATCGGGGAAGCGATCGCTTTATGCTCTGCTATAGTCTTTCCCATCTCCCTTCCCAAATCCTCGCGTGGACCACCTTCCCTTATGGGCGCAAATCAGCGCCATCTTTCTGCTTTTGTTTCTCTCCGCATTCTTCTCGATTTCCGAAACATCAATGATGGCGCTCAATCGCCATCGTCTGAAGCACCTCGCCAACCAAGGTTCGCTGCGTGCGCGCGTGACGCAAAGCCTATTGGCCAAGACCGATCAGTTGCTCAGCGTGATCCTGATCGGCAACAACCTGATCAATACGATCATTCCGGTACTGACCACCTCGATTGCGTTGCACACGTTCGGACACAACAACCTCGTGCTGTCTGTGACAACGGGAGTGGTCGCGTTCCTGATCATTGTGTTTGCGGAGATCGCGCCGAAGATCGTTGGCGCGACGTATCCGGAGAAAGTCGCGCTGCCGGCGAGCTTGATCCTGAGCCCATTGATGCGCGTGGCGCGGCCGCTTGTCTGGTTCGTGAACCTGTTTGCAAACGGCGTGCTGAGGGTTCTGCAAATCAACACGAAAGGCGGGCGCGATCAGCGGCTTTCCACCGAGGAATTGCGGACCATCGTGCTGGAATCGGGAAATTTCATGCCGACCAAGCACCGCAGCATTTTGCTGAACCTGTTCGACCTGGAGAACATCACGGTCGATGACGTGATGATTCCGCGCCGTCGTATCGAGGCACTCGATTTCGATGCTCCCTTCGACACCATCGTGCATCAGCTCGAAACCTGCTATCACAACAAGCTCGTGGTGTATCAGGGCGATATTGACCGCGTGCTCGGCGTGCTGCATGTACGCAAGACGCTGTCGGCGCTGCATAACCAGGAGTTCGGGCGCGAGACGTTGCGCGAACTCCTGGCTGAACCCTATTTTGTGCCGGCCGGGACGCCCGTGTTCCAGCAATTGCAGTTCTTTCAGGAGAGCCGGCATCGCATCGCCGTGGTGGTCAACGAATATGGCGAACTGCAAGGGCTGGTGACGCCGGAAGACATCATCGAGGAATTGATCGGCGAGTTCACCACGACCATTCCGCGAGGCGCCGGGTCGGTGGGCGGCTGGAACGAGGAAGGCGAATGCATCGTGGCGGGGAGCATGCCACTGCGCGAATTGAACCGGTGGTTGAAACTGACACTGCCTACCGATGGCCCGAAGACGCTGAACGGTCTGATTCTCGAGACGCTCGAAGAGATCCCCGACGGGGATGTGAGCATGCGAATCGCAGGCGTGCATTTCGAGGTGATGCGCAGCGACGATCAGGCGATCCGAACCGTCAAGATTTTCAAGCCGCAAGGCGTGGTGCTGAGGAAGAAGCAACGGTGAGAG
>NZ_JBAUSA010000286.1:0-7063 GCF_049581465.1 Caballeronia sp.
GTGCCATAACGGCGGCAACTCGGTCCCCGCTTCGCTGCGATCGAGGGTAGCGGCCATTGCCTTGTGCGGGAAAGCCGCGATCTCGTCGTCGATGGACTCGGTACGGTCCAGCCAGTCAGTCAGTTTCAGCGCGGGTTCAGTCACGTTCCAGGCTCCAGACGCGTATTCGATGATGTCCACTATGAACCGCACCCGGTGTTTCTCGGAGTCCGCATTGTTGAATCCCATCGTCTCCGCCGATGCCATCATCTAAATTTAAGTCATTGTTTAATCATATCTTTCCTATGGTGCGTCGCACAAATAAATGCTTGACAGTTGGCACGCAACGTTTAGAATAGGTTCCATGTTGCAGCGCAGCAAAACGAATTGCCTCAGATAGTGACCGCAGTTCCGGTCGCTGCATATAACCCCGCGACCGCAATGACCGGTCGATACTTCGAGAGCGTAAAAATGACTATGTTTACCCCGGAACAATTTGCCGCCGCCAACAAGGCTCAGTTCGACACCCTCTTCGGCCTGACGAACAAGGCGTTCGAAGGCTTTGAAAAGCTGCTTGAGTTGAACCTGCAAGTCGTGAAGTCGACGCTGGCCGAAAGCCAGGAAAACGCGCAACGCGTTTTGTCGGTGAAAGACGCGCAAGAACTGCTCGCGCTGCAAGCCAACCTGGCACAGCCGGTGGCAGAAAAGGCGTTGTCGTATGGCCGCCATTTGTATGAAATCGCATCGTCGACGCAGGCTGAATTTGCCCGCGTTGCAGAAGCCCAATTCGAAGACCAGAATCGCAAGACGCAAACGCTTGTCGAGAACGTCGCGAAGAATGCACCGGCAGGTTCGGAAACGGCTGTCTCCATGATGAAGTCGGCGATCGCTGCCGCCAACAGCACGTACGAAACGATTAACAAGGCGAGCAAGCAAGCCGTCGAGATCGCAGAAAGCAACTTCAACGCGGCTGCTAGTGCCGCAACGAAGGCTGCAAGCCAAGCCACGCGTAATGCGACGAAGGCTGTCTAAGCTTCAGCTCGTTGCAAGTAGAGGAAAACCGGGCATGCGCCGTCATGGCGTTCAGTTAAGCCCGTTGTGAAGAAAGCCGCACTCATCGCTGAGTGCGGCTTTTTTTCTTTGTGTCAGATGAAGCAGTGTTCTTTCTTTCGACGCCGATCATTCCCGGGTCGACCGTGATCTTCCCTTCGACCTGGCATGACCTCGACGGCAACTTTGAAGATGCAAAGGTCATTCATGCGGTGATGTCAGTCGGACAGTGCGCGGGCCGACTATGTATTTGCTACCAGCAATTCTTCTGCATTGTTTGGCGGCCGCAGGTCATCCGTCCTGCCCGCGAAGTAGCGCCGCGTGAGATCGGCCCCCGAGACGTGCCGTGCTTCTTTCATGCCAGCTTCGTGGGCGAGCGCCAGGATCTCCGGCGGGGTGAAGAAGCTGAGGAAAGGTGTCCCGCTCGCTCTCGCCCCCTTCTCGGCCATCTCAAGCCCGGGGCGTACCTCCGGGTCCGCCAGCTCCAGCGGGAGCAGGAACGTCATGGCGAACGTCGATCCCGGGGCGAGGGTCGCGACCTGGCGCAGCGTGGCCGCGTTCGCATGCTTCGTGAGATACATGCTGACGCCCGTGGAGGCCACGATTGCCGGCTTGCTGTCATCGAAGCCGGCAGTCACAAGTCCGTCCCGCCAGGCCCCTCCCGCCTCGAAATCGACCGGCACGAAGCGCGGCCAGTCCAGGACGCCGTAGCCGAGCTCGATCAGGCGCTGACGCTTCCATGCCTGCGGGCCCAGCGGGTCGATCTCGAACACCGTGAGGCGGGACGCGATCTCCGGTCTCCGCTGGGCGAAGCTGTCAAGGCCCGCGCCGAGGATCACATACTGACTAAGCCCGCGGCCGGCCTGTTCCACGACCAGGTCCTCAATGAAACGAGCACGAGCCACGATCGAGGCGCGGAAGGGGCGCGTGAACTGCAGGTCCATGTCCCCGCGATGGCGCCAGCCGTTGTCCGGGGCCAGCAGCTTAAGGCCAATCTCGTCTTCCAGCACATGCGGCGCAGCGTCGGCCTCGACATGCAGAGCGCGCCACAAGGCAACTCGCGCTGCTGTGCTGTCAGGCGCTACATTTCGCTTGTCGTCCATGCGTTTCAATCCTCTCTGTTTGTTTTTGTCTGACCCCGGCGGCCCGCCAATCACCGAGGGGCGCTATTTCCGCAAAACGATGGCTTTGCGATGGTGCCGACACTGACAGATTTATCACGAGCTACCCCTGTTGCGCGGACGCCTGATCTCGAGCGTCTCATGGTGGAACTGCGCAAGGGACTCGCGCTGCGCGACGCTGACAATCGCCGCCATCGGTAATCGTTCATTAAGGAGGCGATACAGATGCGCTTCGTTGTCAGCGTCAAGCGCACTTGTTGCTTCGTCGAGGAACGCGTAGTCAGGCCTGTGCAGCAGCACGCGAGCGACCGCTAGCCGCTGCTGCTCGCCCGGGGAAAGAATGCGCCACCACGGGAGGGATTCCTGCAATCGGCCAACATAGTCTTCCAGCCGACACACATGCAGTGCCTCGCGACAGTGGTCGTCGCTGAAGGTTTCGGCCGCCGCGGGGTAAGTCAGCGCAGCCTTCAAAGTGCCCACTGGCATATAGCTCTGCTGCGGAATGAACATCATGCGCGCGTTCACAGGTGCGTCGATCGAGCCGTTGCCGAATGGCCAGAGACCAGCAAGCGCTCGCAACAGCGTGCTCTTGCCCGCGCCGGACGGCCCGCTCACGATCCAGCGCGAACCGGGTTTCACGGCGATGTCGCGCACGCTCGCGAGCGTTTCGCCGTTAGGCAGCGCAAGCAAGAGGTTACGCGTGACGAGGTGCTTTTCGTCGACGTAACGCAGGTTGACGCCGCCATGCTCGGTGCCCGGCGAGACCGACTCCTTCAGATGAGGTTGCCGCATGACGCGCTTGAACTCGCATAGACGGTTAGCCGTCGCACGCCATTCGACGAGCGTATCGTAATTGTTGATGAACCACGAAAGCGATTCGCTAAGCGAACTGAATGCGTCCGCAATCTGCATCAGCGTGCCGAAAGTCAAGGCGCCGGCGAAGTAACGGGGCGATGCAACGACCATCGGGAAGATATCGGCGATCTGACCGTAGCAATTGACCACGAAGCTGTAGCGTCTCGTGTACCTCATGAAGCGCCACCAGTTTTCGCGAATCCGGCCGAACAGGTCCTTGGCGTTCGATCCTTCGGTCCGCATGCCGTCATAGAACGCAATCTGCTCTGCGTTTTCGCGCAGACGAATCAGGCCAAACCGGAAATCCGCCTCGACGCGTTGCAACTGGTAGTTGATCGACACAAGCGGGTGACCGAGCTTGTTTGTCAGGAGCGAACCGGCAATCGCATAGGCAACGGCTGCCCAAAGCATATAACCCGGAATCTGGACGGGCGTGCCTGCGATCATCACGACCAGTGCTCCCGCCGTGCTCCACAGGACGATGGAGAACCAGATGAGCGTCTCGATGGTCGAGAACAGGTCGAGCGTAAGAGAAAGCGTGGTGGTGGCGAACAAATCGAGGTCGACAGCGATGCGCTGGTCAGGGTTGTCAGTGAGGCGGTCGCGCTCGATGCGATAGAAGGTGCCGTCGCCCAACCATTCCTGCAGGTAGCGCGTGGTCAACCATTGGCGCCATCGGAAGCCAAGCATCTGCCGCAGATAGCGGTTGTAGACCGAGATCATGATGAACCCGAACGCGAGCCCGGCAAACATGAGCATCAGCCGCGGGAAATCGTGCACGCTCTTGCTTTCCAGTGCGTCGTAGAAATCGCGGTTCCATATGTTCAGCCGGGCGTTGATGCCTACCAGAAGCAGATCCATTACGATGATCGCGATCAGCAGCCCCCACGCGGTCCTGCGTTCCTCGGAGACCCAGTACGGTTTGATCAGACTCCATGCTGAGACACGGTCGAGTTGCCCAGATGCAGGGCCGGACGATGGGTTGGTCATGAGCTTCCCCGTAACGCACAGCGATCGCGGATCGAGTCCAGGTACACGTATGATTGTCCGACACGTGCATGCATGGCGGTCTCGCGGGAACGTATGCACGCAGCCACGCTACTCTCTCATAAAGCTCACGATGCGCGGCCTGCTCCGTGACCGCGGGTCGACTTGTCATGTCCGCAAAAGCCTTCAGGTGCGCAATCCCGGGGCGGTGATGCGCACGAGCGGCGACGAACTGGCGTCATTCTTCAGACACATGAGGCAATTCAGGGTGACGTTTCATCCGCCACTTGTCGACCCGGGCGGATAACGGCGGAACGTTGGCACAGCGGGGGATATGTTGACTGCGGCCTACGAGGCATCAAGGACCACGGGCCCACTTCGATAGACAGCGATAGCCTCTACAAGGTGCTTTTCGCCGCTCTAGCCTAACCAAGGTTCTGTCGTGGTACGAAACTCCGGACTATCGATCTAAAGTCGATAGGAATGCTTACATCGTTAGTCCGTAAAACTGCTCGGCAAGGGTACGGTAAGCCAATGGCGATGCGTGAGCACAGATGCTTGGACACACACGGGTTAGGTACCGGATCACTGCGGCGGTATTGCGGGTTGGGGCCGTCGAGGCGAAGCGTGTGCGCGCGACGGGTGCTTGAGGTGGGTGTTCGACTGCGCGCTGATGCGTGGGGGCGGCACTACGTTCGTGCCAACAGTCTGAAGTGCGAGTTGGGGACACTTAAAAATTGGCGGTTTGAACGCGTTTCTTTGCTTCGTTTCTTTTCGCGGTTTGAAAAGAAATGAAGTCTGCCCCGAACAGGGGCCGGTGCGCAGAAATAATCAGTTGATTGAAAGCCCTATCCAGCAAGGGTTTCCGCCGTTTTCCATGTTGATAGAACAAAAAACTTATTGGGATTAGGGCACAGATAGGACAATTTTCGCGCAATTTGTGCCGACCGCGCAACAGCAGGGGCCAATTCCCGCGTGACGCGCTCGGCGGGCGTATCTGATGAATCTCGCCGGAGCGCGCGCCGGAACATAGGTCTTATACTGTATATACGTACAGGCATTAGCCGACAATGTCTCTTCCCGATTTCGTGCCGGTAAACGGAATTACTTAGACTTTCGCGCAGTTAGTTAGACTCTAAAGCACGGAATTGATTGGACTGCCCGGAATCGCCCGTCATAGACGGGTCTCCAAGCCCAAGCCGCCCCGAGGCTCGGGCAGTACCCGTCTTATCGGCTAAAGGCCGAACAAGCGGGCGAGCAGTCCTTTCTTCGTCTGCTGCAAGCGCGTCTCCGCTACGATCGGAGGCTTATTCAACTCAGATTGCTCGGCGGTTCTGGCGCGCAAGGGGAATTCACCGGAGGCCACAAGTTGGAGCGTTTTGGCGGTGTAATCGAATTTTTCTCCACCTGCGACCCACGTGTCTATGGGAGGCCACACGCCACTCACAAAGTAGTATGCGAGTTTGCGCGGATCGTACCAGTGGTCGCTCGCGAAGTTGACCAGCTCCCAGTAACGCGTGCTCTCGTAGGGTGTGCCAACATTGTCAGTTCGGCGACAGCGCCACACCGCGTCCTCTCCAGCGTTGCCCGTGTCGCAGTCACGACGGTACGTAAACGTGCCTGTCGTTGGATCGTATGCAATGCGCTCTTTGATTTCCGCGAGGGGGCGAATATTGCGTCGGTCCTTGATCCCTTTGATCTTCGCCGTCGCAGTAACGGTGAACAGTTTCGCTCGCTTCATGTTGTAATTTATTTTGGGGGATGTGCTGCGATTGTATGTCGTACGGATCAAACTCCCTTCCGATTCGTCAATTACACGGCTTGCTGTGTGTTTCCACTGTAGCGTCGCGTCAGATCGGGTTGGTGCCAAAATCGATCGGTTCTGCTTTTCCAAGATCTGAGGGTCCGAGAACCGACCATTCAATAGTGCTCAGAACGGTTTGCGGAATTGAGCTTCCACGTCGTCGAATTTGGGGGGGTGCTTCAACGCCGCCATCACGCAAAGATCACTTTTCAGCTCTCTAGCCTCAAAGTCCGCGCGCCAAGTACTTACAATCGAATCGCGTAGCTTACGGTTGAGTAAGAACCTCCCTGGGGGCACCCAAAACCAACCCTTATCGGCGTCATTCATACGCTCTGCGAATCCGAACGCCAGCGTCATTTCCAACCGCGCGAATGCGTCTTCAAATGCATCCGATCCTCGCTGCACGGTCTCGACCTCGCCTAACCCGTTGACGATATACACTTCAGCGACAAGGTACTTGCCCTTGATTCCTGCGTCATCTGACTGGCGTTGGCTGATGCTTCCACTTGCCCACCCAATGGAAATCCAGAATTCGCATCGACCGTCAACATCTCTCAACGTAGCAATGTCCGAGATGACACCAAATCGCTTGTCCGAACGGTACTTTTCCGGCATCGCGTTTTTGTTGTCGTCCTCCTTCCAATCCGCAATAAATGCATCGTAGCGGACCGCCGTGAGCGGGAAGAAATCGTAGTCAAACCCCTTGGCGAACAATGCCTCGAGATACGTGGTTCGTGCTTCCTCTGCGCTCATTCGCCCGCAAGCAAGTCCCATGTAATCGCTGGTCAGGTGCGACGCCGCATCGTTAAATTAATCCGAGATCCCGACCACCGCCCAGCCGACTGAGGTCCGGTCGTTCTCAAACGATGGGGTGAGTTGCATTCGTAGGCCACACGCGTCCCATCGCAGCAACACCCGCATCGGTTCGGCTAGGTCATCGCAAAAGAGCCATTCGTCGGAAGACAGCCGGACGAACGGTCCGTCGTCATCTGCCTCGTCCTCTCCAAGATTGACGGCGAACTTAGGCCGGCCCATTCGCGCGACATATTTCTCGAAGTCAGCACCGGTTCGCAGAGTCATTCGAAGCACTTCTGCGGATTGTCGACAACCGTTTTTCATTCAACTTGCCTCTTCAATTCGAACATCCTTATTCTCATACGTCGTTGCAACATCGATCGTTGGCGCTGTTAGGCTGCTTCACTCTTGATCCACTCGGAGAACGCCCGTACATTTGCCGCAGAAGCGAAGCGGTTCGGCACGTCTAACC
>NZ_JBAUSA010000287.1:0-7269 GCF_049581465.1 Caballeronia sp.
GTATAGACGTTGCCCACCGCCCAATGCGTGAGCGCCATGGCTGCAATCATCGGCCCAAGAATTCCCGCAATCTGCGTGGTCATCATGCTGGCAGCGAGAATGCGCACGCGGAAATTCTGCGGGATAGCCAATGAACGGTGAGTCGCGCCAACAAGTCCCATCGATGCGTTGGCGAAACCCACGCATGTAAGCGCCAATACGAGAACGATGGGTGAATGGGCCCAGCCCGAAGCGGCAAGTGCCAGCCCTTCGCACATAGCGGCCCCCACCCGGACATTGAATCGGCCGAACTGTCTGACTAGCGCGTCAGAACCACGAAAGCTGCCGACTAGCAAACCAACGGATAAGGCTGCTTCGCAACCGCCTAGCCAGAGACCTGACAGCCCGAGTGATTGAACCTTGAGCGGGATCAGCATGCCGACTGCAGGGCCCTGGAATATCCATACGAGGAAGTTGACAAGTGTCCAGCCGCGCTCCAGCGGTACGATCCATTTAGCGTGCAGTCCGGCGCGCAGGTCTTCCCACCAACGGGCTAAGCCGCGATGGTGTTCGCGACGCTGAGACCCGGATGGAAGGTGCAAAGTCACGTAGGCAGCCACGCCAAGCAGAATGCCGTTTATCCAGAAGGTTGCAGCGATACCGCCCAAGGCCAGTGTCGCGCCAGCCAATGCGGGTCCTAAGGCACGACCTGCCGCTTGCGTCGATTTACGAAGACGAAGCGCTTCGGCCAAACGATTTGACGGAACGAGTTCAGTCGAAATGGTGGCGCTCGCCGGATCGATGAACGCTTTCGCTATCACGGTGACCACGCCTATGCACATGATGAACATAAGCCGGTAGTCCGACAGCGAGGCGAGCGTAGCAAGGGTAAAGGCGACGACCATCAAGACGCAGACACCCCATACGATTTGCGGTCTTTTTGCGTATCGATCCCCAAGCGGGGAAAGCAGCGGCATTGCAAAGATCGTGGTGATGGCGACACTTACGCTGTAGAGCGCAAGGTCATGTGCGCCGCCCCGATGCACGATCCACCAAGGGAGCGTGATATAGCCAACCATGTCCGCCAGGATCGTCAGGAAATCACTGAGAAGCAGACTGGCAAGACGGGGACCGATTGCGTTGATGCGAGATTTGAGTCCCCGAAACACCGTTGTCTCCCCGATTGAGTTCGAGGATGCTACCTCAACATTTCTCCGCTAGGTAGGTGAACGGGTCCAGACGCCAGTGTTTCGCTAGTGGCTAATAAACGGTCGATGCATGGCTCGCGATGCATTAAGACTTATAACCTACGCGGCCACACTAGCTGGCCTCGCCAGACGTTCGCGCATCGCTTCGACAAAGACCCGTACCTTAGGCAAAACCTGACGTCTCGTTGGGTACACGGCCCAAATTTCCAGTTCCTTGGGAGTCGCGTCCTTAAGGTCGATCTGCACGAGCTTGCCCGATGCGATATCGGCGTCTGCGTGCCAGCTTGAGAGGACAGCAAGCCCTGCACCGGCCACGCAAGCATCGAATACGCCGTCAAGGCTGCTGATCGTGACGCGGCCGGAAATGCGGATCGCGCGCTCTTGTCCGTTGACGTCGAATTGCCAGTGCAATGTACCGGTGGGCGCAATGCAATCGTGGTCGGCAAGGTCACTCACGCGGCTGGGACTTCCACGCCGGGAAAGATACTGTGGGGACGCGCAGAGTATCCGCCGGTTGACTCCAAGCGAGGTGGCAATCAGGTTTGAATCCCTTAACTCGCCGATCCGGACCGCGACGTCCACGCCGGTCGATACGATGTCGACCACCGTATCGGTAAGCAACATGTCAACCCGCAAGCCGGGGTTTTCGTCCAGCAGTGTGGTGATCAGCGGCATGATGACCGCCCGGCCGACTGACCCGCATGCCGTCACGCGCAGCAACCCCGCCGCCCCGTTTTGCGACGGCGAAATGACTGCGCGTCCCGCTTCCGCGGCTTCAACGATGGTGGACGCGAAAGGAAGGAATGCCTCACCTTCAGCGGTCAGGGACACCGAGCGCGTGGTGCGCTGCATGAGACGCACCCCCAGTCCCTCTTCCAGCGCGGCGAGTCGCCGCGTTGCGGCCATTGGTGCGATACCCATGCGCCTCGCTGCTGCTGAAAGACTGCCTGCCGCAGCCGCGTTCAAAAATACTGCGACGCCACCCAGGTCGATTTTCTCGGCATCCATATCGGTTTCCTTCACGAATACTGTTAGCCGTGTCCTTCGGCGGCATGCGACCAATTATATCGAAAAACGATATACAGGATGATTGCGGATGGCATCTACTCGCGCGCGGATATAGTTGATACGCTTCAGTTTCAATCCTCTGGAGCGTAACTTTGCAACCCGATCCGCTTTTTACCCCGCTAAAGCTTGGCGCCCTGGAACTGAAGCACCGCGTCGTCATGGCTCCCATGACCCGGATGCGTTCGGCCCAACCGGGCCATGTTCCGCACGCACTGAACGCCGAGTATTACGGACAACGCGCAAGCGAAGGCGGGTTGCTCATTACCGAGGCGACTGATATTACGCCGCAGGCACAGGGCTACCGGGGAACGCCGGGCCTGTACAGCGCCGAGCAGATAGCCGGTTGGCGCGCGGTGACAGAGGCAGTCCACGCGAAAGGCGGCTTCATCTTCAGTCAAATCTGGCACGTGGGTCGCATTTCGCATTCTTCGCTGCAACCCGATGGAGCGCTGCCCGTCGCGCCGTCCGCCGTTCCCCCATCCGGCGATCACACCGACGCGTCCGGCAAGCAGGTCCCTTTCGAAACGCCGCGTGCGATGGAAGAAAAGGAAATCGCCGAACTCGTTCGCGACTTCGTCACAGCAGCGCGCAACGCACAAGAGGCGGGCTTCGACGGGGTTGAGGTTCACGGCGCCAACGGCTATTTGCTCGACCAGTTCCTGCGCAACGGATCAAACAAACGCACAGACCGATATGGTGGATCGATTGAAAATCGAGCGCGCCTGTTGCTCGAAGTGGTCGACGCCGTGATCGTTGCGATAGGTTCGGACCGAGTGGGTGTCCGGCTGTCGCCTTGGGGCACCTTCAATGACATGTCCGATAGCGATGGAGAAACCCTGTGGGATTACGTCGCCTCTGAGTTGGCCACGCGGGACCTGGCCTATCTGCATGTCGTCGAACCTCGCGCAGATTTCACTACCGATTTACCGGTCGATGCGAGCGCTCCAGACGCGGCTTCTCGCTTTAAATCCATCTTCAAGGGTACGTATATCTCGGCGGGAGGATACGTTGCTGAAACGGCCCGTGCCGTTGTAGCCGATGCGCGTGCCGACGCTGTCGCATTCGGGCGTCCCTTCATCAGCAATCCGGACTTCCCTGAGCGACTCCGCACCGGGGCAACCATGACCTGGCACGACCGCGCCACGTTCTACGGCGGCGACCACCGTGGCTACACCGACTACGCGCCCCTGGAGGGCGCTAGCCAGTCCTGCGTCGCCTGAACGAACGCCAATGCGTGGGCCTTTGGCCGGCACCAAGCCGGCCAAAGGCCCCTACCCCGAGCTCGCGGCCGACCTGGGGTAGAGTCCTGAATCGAATCGCTTCGCTTCGCGACAACGTCCATTCAGGCAGAATTAAAAATGACTGCATCACCGACCGAGCGCCTAATGGCACGCCAAGGACTTCGTGCTTTGCGCGATGTCCTTGAAGCCGATGGGAACGGTATTCGCGCATTCGTGATTTTCCGGGAAGGCCAAGAGATCTTCGGGCACCATCGCGCCGACGTTCATCCCGAGGAACTGCAGTCCGTGAATTCGGTGACGAAAAGCGCGGTTGGGATGCTCGTCGGCATGGCCTTGCGGGAAGGCGTAATCCGCAGTGTTCGGCAAACCCTCGGCGAATTCCTGCCCGAAGCGCGCGCTGCCTCGACCGACGAACGCGTGCAGCGAATTACCATCGACCAGCTGCTCACGATGACCTCCGGATTTGCATGGGATGAGCGTATCGCGGACCCATGCCTGCTAGGCAAGTGCGCCCGGTTCGACGAAGCTGGCGCACGGCTGCGTTTCATTCTCGACAGACCGCTTGCGCATGAGCCCGGCTCTCATTTCCAATACGACTCACATGCCGCGCATTTGCTGTCGATTTTACTGGCGCGCGCAACGGGTCGCCCGATCGATCAATACGCGCGGGACAAGCTGTTCGCGCCGTTAGGCATCAAGCATTTTGAGTGGCTCGCAGACGAAGAAGGCAACCCGTTCGCAGGCCGCGGTCTCAGGGTGAGTACCCGCGATATGGCCAAGCTCGGGCTCGTTATGGCCGCGCGTGGACTCTGGCATCGAGAGAGGCTGATCGATGAATCGTTCGTGAACGAATCCTCAAGGGCCCAATGCAGCGCAGGCTTGCCGATGGACGATGCGCGCTACGGCTATCTGTGGTGGATCGGACCGAAGTACTTCTTCGCGGCCGGTTTCGGCGAGCAGTACCTTATCGTGGATCCAAGGAACGCGATCGTCGCCGCCGTGTGCTCCGATAACGGCAAGGCGCGAAAAAAGAACGTGCGACGGCTGTTTGAAGAATACGTCTGTATCGCGGATTAGTCGCTTTCGCGCTGTTGGTCCAACACCGCGCGCGAGGTATCGCCAAGCAGATATCGGGCACCGCTCCCGCGCCGTCGGGCAACGTCTCCTGGATTGTAGAGCGAGCAGGATTTCAGCGACAGGCACCCGCAACCCACACAGGACGCAAGCTGATCGCGCAACGCGATGAGCGTGTCTATGCGCTCTTGAAGCATAGGCTGCCACGCCCGCGAGAGACGCTCCCAATCCTTTTTTGTCGGAGTGCGCTGCCCCGGTAAGGTATCCAGCGCGGATCCGATATCCGAAAGGTTCAATCCAACCGCCTGTGCCGCACGAATGAACCCAACCCGGCGCAGCGTCTCCCTTCGATACTGCCGTTGACCGCCGCTTGTTCGGGTACTACTGATCAGCCCCTGTTCCTCATAGAAGCGGATCGCGCTCGTCGCCACGCCCGAGCGTTTAGCAAGTTCGCCAATTGTAATTACGGTCTCGTTCATGAAGCTCCCCAGTATTGGCTCTTGACTTCAAGTTTACTTGAACTTTCACAATGGGATCCCCTTACTTGGATTAAGAGGCGACAACATGCGCAGCGACTCTGTTCACCTCAAGTTGGGCGGCCTTCTGGATGCAAACGCACGCTTTGACCTTGCGGCCAGAGGTACGACCAACCATTGTCCAATGGCGCTTGTTGCATTGGCCGAGATGGGGGCAACGCCCGCTCGACTGCAAGCGTTTTTTGATAGGTGGGAGCGCGAGTACGCCATGAGTGCGCCGCCTGTCGACGCGATTATCTCTCGTTACGACTGGGCACATCATTTAGGCAAACGTGCCGCATTCGGCGCTTTGCGCTTTTGCTTTCAGGACTGGATCGCCGACGCTGGGCCCGTTCCCGTCATCACCGCCGTCCTGCAGGAGGTTCCTTTCGCTCCTGCTACGCAGGCCTTTCATGCGCTCATCCGTCTGGCCTACGGCATTGAGGCGGGGCATGTCGGCGAGATTGCCGCGGGCCTGGCATCATTAATTTCGTCGCATCTGCCTATTGACGTTCGGCTGGACCAAAATCGCGTGGCGGAGAGTGCCAATGCCGGATTCGACCATGTCGCCCATGCGTTAAGCGACGTGGCGTTCCCGGGCAACTCGATCACTTCACGCTTGGTCGCAGTTGCAACCGATGTACGGTTTGGCATGGCCGTCCTCGCGCCTCCCGCACAGGGTGCGTTGCTGGACGATCTCGCACGGGCGACAATCGCCGCTTATTGGGGCAAGCCCGACTTCACGCTGCTCCACACGGTTACAGCAACGCACGCCGCGCGAATCGTCTTTGCCGAGCTTGACGATAGCCTGACCAAGCAATTGCTGCCGAGCCTGTGGATTGCGCTAATCGCGGCTTACGCAACGGTCGGCAAGCCGGTCGACGAAACAGCACAAGCAGACATTCCAGATTCCACCGTTGACTGGAGCGACGTGTGCCGGATGGCGATCGTCTCGGACGATGATCACGTGATCAAGATGACATACACCTGTCTTTGCGAGGACCGTCGCCACCCATCGCCGCTTTATCTCGCGTCGGCGGCAAGGCTGCTTGAGGTGTAGCCCAATTACAAGGGATCAACCTGCACGGCGTCCCCTACGGGTAACGTGAAATAAAACGTCGCGCCTTGATCCGTATTGTTTTCAGCCCATAGCCGTCCGCGATGCATCTCGATAATCGTTCGGCTGATCGACAATCCGAGGCCAAGACCCTCGGGCTTCGAGGTAACAAACGGGTTGAAGATGACCGCGAGCCGGTCGTCGGGCAGGCCAGCCCCGCGATCGCGCACCGCGACGCGCATTATTCGCGGGCTCTCAAGCGTGATGGACACGGTCACCATGCGGTCTCTGGCCGGACGATCGTCCATCGCGTCGAACGCGTTGAGCAAGAGATTGAACATGACCTGCTGCAACTGCACCTTGTCGCCGTACACCGTGGCCGGACTGGCATCGAAATGGACTGACACACGCATACCGCGCATGATTGCGACGTTGTGCAACAGCTGCACCGTGTCGCGGACCACAGCGACCGGATCGAGCGACGCGAATTCCGGCTCGCCCTTCTTGAGAAGCGAGCGAATCCGCCGGATTACTTCGCTTGCGCGGTTGTTGTCGTGAACAATGTCTTTCAGTATCTCGCGCACTTCGGTCAGGTCGACCGGCTCGATTAACATAAATCGCTGGGCGGCCTGCGCGTTGCTCAGAATCGCGGTAAGGGGCTGGTTCAGTTCATGCGCGAACGACGCCGCTAGTTCGCCAACCGTCGAGACGCGCGTCAGATGGGCCAGTTCCTGCTGGCGCCGGTACAGTTCATGCCGCTCGGTTCTATCCACGATCACCGCGAGCACGGCCTCTTCATCTTCGAATCGAACCGTATTGAAACCGACTTCGACCGCGAACTCAGTTCCGTCCTTGCGCCGCGCGAGCAGATCGCGAGGTGCCGTCTCGGTCGAAGCGTGTGCCATGGGGGAGCGCTCGGCGTGCGGCGTGGACCCATCAGCGCCCAGCAGTTGCGAGACGAGCATTGTCGCCAACTGTCCGCTTAGTTCGTCACGTGAATACCCGAAGAGCCTTTCCGTCTGCTCGTTGGCCAGCACAATTCGCCCATGTTGATCGACCATCAGGATTGCAATCGGCAGGAACTCGAGAGCACGCCGGAATTTTACTTCGGCTTGCCTGCGGTCAGT
>NZ_JBAUSA010000288.1:0-2116 GCF_049581465.1 Caballeronia sp.
ACCCTGCCGTGCGTCAGTTGACGCGGAGACTTCGCCATGGAAAACCTGCGCTACCACTATCCCGCCACCCGCCCCGTGCTGCACCGCGCACACGTAGGCGTCGTCGGCTCGGGCGACCTTGAGATCCTGTTGTCGCCATCTGAGACGCAACGCGCGGAAGTTGTGATCCGTACAAGCGTCGACGGTTACGAACACGTGTGGAAAAGCGTGCTCGACCGCTTTTTCTCCCGCTACGACGGCGCCGCGCGACTCGAACTCAACGACTTCGGCGCGACACCCGGCGTGGTCATGCTGCGCCTCGCGGAAGCGGTCGAAGCAAGCGAGGGAGATGCGCCGTGAATGCACACGACACCTTCATTGCACGGCATAGCTTTATCGAACTGACCGCGCGCGAACGCGCCCGTGCATTGCTCGATGCCGGCACGTTCCGCGAATTGATCGGACCGTTCGACCGGCTCGAATCGCCCTGGCTCGCGATGCAAAACGTCGTCTGCCAAGCCGATGACGGCGCCGTGATCGCGCGCGGAACGCTCGGCGGCGAAGCAGCGGTGATCGCCGCGATCGAGCCGGCGTTCCAGGGCGGCAGCATTGGCGAAGTATCGGGCACGAAGATCGCCGCTGCGCTTGAACTGGCGTTACGCGAGTTCGCAGCAGGCCGCTCCATACGCCCGGTGATCCTGTTCGAAACGGGAGGCGTACGGCTGCAGGAAGCCAATCTCGGCCTGGCGGTCATCGCGGAGATTCATGCGGCTATCGTGGCGCTGCAACGCCATGTCCCGGTGGTCGGCGTGATCGGCGGGATGGTGGGTTGCTTCGGCGGAATGTCGCTCGCGGCGGCGCTGTGCAGCCGTCTCGTGATGACACGGCAAGCCCGGCTCGGCATGAACGGGCCTGAAGTGATCGAGCAGGAGGCGGGCGTGGAGGAACTCGATTCACGCGACCGGCGGCTCATCTGGTCCATGATCGGTGGCGAGCAACGCGTGGCCGTGGGTCAAGCCGACACGCTCGTCGAAGACGATACCGATCAGGTCCGTGACGCAGTGCTCGCCGCTTTCGCGGCTGGCGTGAATAAAAGCAACCGCACCGAACAGGTCGATGCGCAACTCGAACGGCTTGGCCGCATCGATCCCGCTGCGATCGACCCGGTCGTGTTGCGATCGCTTTGGCAAGGGAACGCATGATGACTTCAACACGTGGACAAATCTGGTTCGACGCGCTGACGGCGCGAGCTTCATCGGACGAGGCCGGCCCGGTCCGTAGCGCCGACGCCCCGCTGGGCGACACTACCGCGCGCTTTATCGCCGTGGTGCCTGATCCGCAGAACCGCTTCCCGCGCGCGACCGATAACGTCGTGGGCCTCGAACAAGGCTGGTTGCTCGCGCGCACAGTGCGCGAGGCGATCGACGCTGATCGCAACGCTGCGCTCAAGCGGCCGCTCGTCGCTATCGTCGATGTAAAAAGCCAGGCCTATGGCCGTCGCGAGGAATTGCTCGGCGTTCATCTCGCGTGCGCGGCCGCCGTCGATGCCTACGCAAGTGCGCGGTTGGCCGGGCATCCCGTGGTCGCGCTGATCGTTGGACCGGCCATGTCGGGCGCATTTCTCGCGCATGGTTACCAGGCCAACCGGATCGTCGCGCTCGACGCGAGTGGCATTGCCGTGCATGCAATGGGCAAGGAAGCGGCCGCGCGCGTGACGCGGCGTAGCGTGGAAGGCCTGGACGAATTGGGCGAACGCGTACTGCCCATGTCGTACAAGATGAGTGCCTATGCGAAGCTTGGCTTGCTGCACGAACTGATCGCCGGTATCGACGCGGACGCGCCGACCCATGAACATGTCTGGCGCGTGCAGGCGTCGCTGGTTGCGGCCATCGACGATGCGCGCAGGGGCCCTCGCGATCTGTCGTCGCGACTCCAGTCCGCCGACGCAATACGCACCCGCGCGGCGTCTATCGAAGTGCGCAAGCGCATGGCGGAGCAATGGGACGCGCCATGAAGGCGCACGACTTGTTGCGGGTCGCGCGGACTTTTTCGGAAGCCCCCGCGTGGGCCGCGCATTCGCTCGAACGCGCGCCGTTCGTCGTGGTCCGGCGGGCGTCGTCGCTCGACGGCGCGATTG
>NZ_JBAUSA010000289.1:0-5111 GCF_049581465.1 Caballeronia sp.
ATGTGCAGGCGATCGCCAACACGCCGTTGACCGCCGTCGCCTGCAGGATCCCGAGCATGTTGTCGGTTTGCATGAAAGCGGGCGATGCGAAGCTGAAAAAGACCAGCAGCAGGATCAGGCTCGCGAAGGCCAGCATCTTTTGCAGAGCGGTCGGCGCGAAGATGCGTGCTCTAAGGCTGGACGGCCGTCCCTCATTAGCCAGCGCCGAAGTATCCGATGGTTGTGTCATGAAATAAGACTCTCCTTTTCGGGGCTCACGCCGCCTTTAGGGTTTCACGCTGGGTCGCCAATTGCATGATGCGCTCTTGCGTCGCCTCCATGGCTGAGAGTTCGCCGGTGATGCGGCCTTCGCACATCACGACAATGCGGTCGCTCATGCGCAGGATTTCCGGCAGTTCCGACGAGATCATCACAATCGCCTTGCCCTGGTTCGCGAGCGCGCGCAGGAGCTTGTAGATTTCGCTCTTTGCGCCGACGTCGATGCCGCGCGTCGGCTCGTCGAAGAAGAGCACGTCGCAGTCGCGCTCAAGCCATTTCGCAATCACGATTTTCTGCTGATTGCCGCCCGACAGCAGCCGCACCTCCTGCGCCGCGGAGGGCGTACGAATGGCGAGCAGAGTGATGAAATGGGAGGCGGTCCGGCGTATCTGGGCGCGGCGCAAGAAAAAGCTCAGCGACAGGAATTTGCCCAAATTGGACATCACGATATTCGATTCGACGTCCATTTTCGTCGCAAGGCCGAAGCGCTTGCGGTCTTCCGAGAGATAGCCGATACCGCGCGCTACTGCGTCGCTCGGCTGCCTGATTCTCGCCTTCACGCCTTTCACGACAATCTCGCCCGATTCGATCGGATCGGCGCCGAACACCGCTCGGGCGACCTCGGTGCGACCGGCGCCCATCAAGCCGGCAAAGCCCAATATCTCGCCTTTGCGCAGCACGAAGCTCACGTCCCTGACCAGTGGGCCGGCGTTTAGATGCTTTACTTCGAGTGCGACCTCGCCTGTCTCTGCGGTGCCCAGCGAAGGCGCGACGTCGGTCAAGGTTCGCCCGACCATCATGCCGATGATCGCTTCGACGCTGGTATCGCGGGCTGCGACGGTGGCCACATATTCCCCGTCACGCAACACGGTGACGCGGTCGGCAATCTGCTTGAGCTCATCCATCTTGTGGGAGATGTAGATGATTCCCACGCCCCGGTTCTTAAGCTCGCGGATGATGCGAAAGAGCTCGGCGATCTCTGCGTCGTTGAGCGCCGAGGTGGGCTCGTCCATGATCAGGACGCGCGAATCGAAGGACAAGGCCTTGGCGATCTCGACCATCTGCTGGCTAGCGACGGTCAGCGTGCCGACACTGGCGCGCGGGTCGAGCTTCACGTGCATGCGGGCAAGAATGTCGCGCGCTTGCGTGTTGAGCTTGTCTTCGTCGAGGAACAAGCCGAGGCGTCCGCGCGGCTCGCGGCCGATGAACATATTCTGGGCGACGCTCAGATGATTCATCAACTGCAGTTCCTGATGAATTATGCAGACGCCCATGGCCTGCGCCTCACGCGGGCTCAGGAACTCGACCGGCTGGCCGTCATAGAGGAATTCGCCGGAATCCCGGGTGTACACGCCGGCGAGGATCTTCATCAGCGTCGACTTGCCGGCGCCATTCTCGCCCATCAGCGCGTGGACTTCGCCCGCCAAGAGCTCGAACTGCACTTCGTGAAGCGCCCGCACGCCGGGAAAGCTCTTGCTGAGCCTTTTGACGGAAATGAGCGGGATCATGGCGCGGATCTAACGACAATTACACGGCGGCCGCAGGCCTCATCGCGAGGAGCGGGCGGGACAAGCGCCGGGCGTCGCCACGTAGCGCGGCTGAGCTCGTGGTGAAGATCGCGGAGAAAATCGCAACGAGAAACCAGGCACATTGCTGGGCTCCCAAATTGATGTGGAACGATTTTACGACGCTGGACGGCCGCGGTTCAAGCTTAGGCATTCCCTAGTGCCGTGCGCAAATGTGTCTCGCGCCGCCGCCGTGTTTAGCTCGCAGCCCTAAGCGCCTTGGCGACTTCAGCCAGTCGATACGGCTTGTTGACGAAGGCAAAATCGTCGATACGTCCATACTGCTCGCGCAACGCCGGCAGCGGGTACCCAGACGCCAGTATCACCTTGAGATCGGGCCGAAGCTCCCGTGCCGAGCGCGCCAGTTGAATACCGCTCACGCCCTTCGGCATGACTACGTCGGTAAATAGAATGTCGATATCTGTCCGGCGCTCAAGCGTGGCCAGCGCGTCGATGCCATTGGTTGCAGTCACGACTTCGTAGCCTATGCTGCGAAAAAGCTGCCCCGCCGCGTCCAGCACATCCGGCTCGTCTTCCACGATGAGAACCGTTTCCACGCTCGAATCGGCCGCGACAATCGGAGCGTCCGGCGCCCCTTCAACCACGGGCAGGTACATGCTGATGGTGGTGCCTTTGCCCTCTTCGCTTTGGATCACGACGTCGCCGCCGGACTGTGCGATGAACCCATAGACCTGGCTCAAGCCCAATCCGGTACCCTTGCCAATCTCCTTGGTCGTAAAGAACGGTTCAAACGCGCGTGCTGCAACCGCCGGCGGCATCCCGGTGCCGGTATCGGCGACAAAGACCCGGACGTAACAACCCGGGGGCATATTCCCGACGTCGCCTGTGCGGAGCTCTACGTTCTCGATGGCGACCACCAGTTTTCCACCATCGGGCATGGCGTCGCGAGCGTTGACAACGAGGTTCAAGAGCGCCGCCTCGAACCGGGCGGCATCGAGCAGCACGGTTTTGGCGTCCTGGGCCGGCACTATCTCCATCTCGATGGCGGAATTTCCCGCGCGGCGCAACACGGCTTCGAAATTGCCGATCACGTCGTTCAGGTCGTATTTTTCGACCATGAGGGGCTGCTGACGCGCGAACGACAGCAATTGCTGGGTGAGGAGCGCACCGCGCTCGACGGTGCGCCGAATGGCGTCGAGCACCTTGATGTCGGCATAGTTCTGCGCTCGCGTCGCAAGGATATCCACGCTACTCGATACGACCGCCAGCAGGTTATTGAAGTCATGGGCGATCCCCCCGGTGAGCTGGCCGATCGCTTCCATCTTCTGCGATTGGAACAGCGCCGCATTGGCCCGCTCCAGAGCTTCGGCTGTTTGCTTACGCTCCGTAATATCCCGTGTGACCTTGGCGAAGCCCAGCAGTTTGCCCGCGTCGTCGCGAATGGCATCGACCACGACGTGCGCCCAGAATCGCGTTCCGTCGCGACGCACCCGCCAGCTTTCCTGTTCGAAGCGGCCTTCCTCCGAGGCCGTTTTCAGCGTTTTAGCCGGCATGCCTTTCGCGCGGTCTTCTTCCGTGTAAAAGACGGCGAAGTTCGAGCCTACGATTTCCTCGCGCTTGTAGCCTTTGATGCGTTCGGCGCCGGCGTTCCAGTTCGAGATCTCGCCAGTCGGGGAAATCATGTAGATCGCGTAGTCGGTCACGCCCTGAACGAGGAGGCGAAAGCGTTCCTCGCTATCGCGCAACGCCTCCTCGGCAGCCTTGCGCTCGGTGATGTCGCGTGTGATCTTCGCGAAGCCGACCAGCTCGCCCGAGAGATCCCGGATCGGATCGACCACGACGCTAGCCCAGAATCGCGTGCCGTCGCGGCGCACTCGCCAGCCTTCGTCCTCGAACCTGCCTTGTTCGCGGGCGATTTGTAATGCGCGGGCCGGCTTGCCAGCGCGTCGGTCCTCCTCCGTGTAAAACACGGAGAAATGCTGACCGATGACTTCATGAGCAGCGTATCCCTTGAACCGTTCCGCCCCGGTGTTCCAACTGCTGATAAACCCGTCAGGGGTCAGCATGTAAATTGCGTAGTCACTGATGGCCGTGACCAGCATTTCGAAGCGTTGTTCGTCGCTCAGCTTACGCGTCCCGCGCTCTTCGGATTTCATCATCTAGGTCTACGTAGCGTAGTGGAATTGCAATCAAAAGGGATGCGTCGCAACAAGCGCCGCAGGCTACTAGCCTTACATTCGTGGCAAAGGGGCCCGAAAGCTTGATAGTAACCTCAAGGCTCATTGGAATACCGCCACACTTGTTACTCCCAGGGTTCCATTTCCGGTGCGAGACTTGTCTTCACGGCCTACAACCATCGATTAACCATCGATGAACAGCGAACGGAATCGCGCCTCAGCCACGAGGTGCGGAAATTTGCCCAAATCAGGAGATAGCAAAAGCCATGACACCCTCAACGGAGAACGGACGGACAGGCGCACAGCCTGCCATGCACCCACAACCCGTCGTGTCGCCGCAGGAATGGGAGGCGGCCCGCCAGCAACTGCTAGTGAAGGAAAAGGCTCACACCCGCGCCCGTGACGCGCTGGCCGCCGAGCGCCGGCGAATGCCTTGGATGGCCGTGGAGACCGGCTATTCGTTCGAGGGGCCTGCGGGCAAGGCTAGCCTGCTCGACCTGTTCGACGCCCGGCGTCAACTGATCGTCTACCGCGCCTTCTTCGAGCCGGGCGTGTTCGGCTGGCCCGAGCACGCCTGCCGGGGCTGCTCCATGGTGGCCGACCAGGTCGCGCACCTCGCCCACTTGAACGCACGTGACACCACTCTTGTGTTCGTCTCGCGTGCGCCACAGGCGGATATCGCGCGGTTGAAAGCGCAGATGGGCTGGGATATTCCGTGGTTCACCCTGACGGACAGCTTCGACGCCGACTTCGGCGTGAACGAGTGGCACGGAACGAACGTGTTCTATCGCGACGGCGACCGCGTGTACCGCACCTACTTCATCAACAATCGCGGCGACGAGCAGATGGGGAACACCTGGAACTATCTCGACATCACCCCGCTGGGGCGGCAGGAACTCTGGGAGGACTCGCCCGAGGGATACCCTCAAAGCCCGACCTACAAGTGGTGGAACTGGCACGACAGCTATGTCGCCGATGCCGCGCCCGACAAGAAGTGGGTCGAGGTATCGGATGCCGGAGAGGCGGCGTTCCGGAACCAGTCCGCGAGCACGAAGCCATGAGCGAGGCCTGTTCCGGTGGATCGGACGGGCAGCGACGGGCAGCGACGGGCGGTGAGGTCGGCCCCGACCTCGCCGCCGCGCGCCGGCGT
>NZ_JBAUSA010000290.1:0-3966 GCF_049581465.1 Caballeronia sp.
GTCTTCAAGGACACGCTGCAACGTACCGGAGGCAAGATCCGCGGCCACATTCCATTCGGTCAGATACGCGAGCCCCAAGCCTTCGCGCGCCGCCTGAAGCATGAGCGAAGGCTCGTCCAGCGTAAGCATGCCCTTGACGTCGACGGCGAGCGTCTCGCCATGACGCGCAAACTCCCATCGATATATTGCCCCGCTCGGCATGCGCGACCGGATACACGCATGCGCGGCCAGGTCGGTGGGCGCCAGCGGCTTTGGATTCTTGTCGAAATAGTCCGGGCTGCCCACGACCGCGAATCGCTGCGCTTGCCCAAACGCAACGGCAATCATGTCCTGCGGCACGCTTTCGGTAAGCCGTATGCCGGCATCGAAACCTTCAACCACGATGTCGATCAGGCGGCCTTCAGTGACGAGGTCGAGCTTCATCGCGGGATAGCGCTTGAGGAACTCCATCAACAACGGCATCACCTGTTTCGCCGCACCGGCGGAGGTATTGATGCGCAACGTGCCCGACGGCGTATCGCGGTGCCTGCCGGCCTGCTCGATTGCCACCCGAATAGTCGATAACGCCGGCGCAATGCTGTCGACAAACTGCGTGCCCGCTTCGGTCAGCGACACACTGCGGGTAGTGCGGTTAAACAGCCGCACGCCGATGCGTTCCTCCAGTGCCGCGACGGCATGACTTAACGCCGACGTCGAGACTCCCAGTTCCGTCGATGCCGCGCGAAAGCTGCGATGACGCGCGACCGCGAGCACGGCCTCCAGTTCGCCAAGTCCTGACGTTTTCATTGTCCTGTTTTGTTCATCATAACGTCCACGATTATACGGCTAGTCAGCTTAGTCTTCTGGGCTTACTGTGATGGCACTGAACGCAATGGGCAGGAGCCACGCATGCAACACATCGACCAGATTTATATTGACGGCGCCTTCGTGACGCCGCACGGAACGGAGCGCTTCGAGCTGTTCAACCCGTCCACCGGTCGCGTGATCGGCACCGTTCGTCTCGCAGACGAACACGATGCGCGCCGCGCGATCGAGGCCGCAAAACGCGCGTTCGCGGCTTTCTCGGTGACGCACAAGACCGAACGCATGGCCCTGCTGCGGCGCATGCACGAAGCGGTCGAAGCGAAGGAGCAAGCCCTTTTCGATGCGATCGTCGAGGAGTACGGCGCACCGGTATCGCGTGCGCGATGGATGGCGAAACACGCCGCCAGCGTCCTGCTGGACGCGATCAAGGTGCTCGACAATTATGAATTTGTCCGCCGGGCCGGAACCGCCGATGTTGTCATGCAGCCGCTCGGCGTGGCTGGCCTGATCACGCCCTGGAACAGCAACGCCGGCTTCATTTGCGGCAAGCTCGCGGGCGCTATCGCGGCGGGTTGCACGGCCGTGGTCAAGCCCAGTGAGATGAGCGCGATTCAGACACGCGTTGTGACCGAAGCGCTGCACGAGGCCGGCTTGCCAGCGGGCGTGTTCAACATTGTCACGGGCAGGGGGGAGACCGTAGGCGCGCAGATCAGCGCGCATCCGGACGTCGCCAAGATATCGTTCACCGGCTCGACTGTGGTGGGCAAGACCATCTTGCGCGCGGGCGCCGAGACCTTGAAGCGCGTGACGCTTGAACTGGGTGGCAAGTCGCCGGTGCTGGTCATGGACGATGCGGACTTCGCGCAAGCCGTGCCGCTAGCGATCCAGGCCGGATTCATGAACAGCGGCCAGGCTTGTATTGCGGGAACGCGAATTCTCGTGCCTCGCGCACGTCTGGCGGAATTCGAAGCACTGGTACGGGACGAAGTCGGCCGTACGAAAGTGGGCGATCCCCGTGATCCGGCAACACACATCGGTCCGATGGTCAGCCAAAAGCAGTGGGAGCGTGTTCAGCGCTACATCCGTATCGGGATCGACGAAGGCGCGCGCTTGCTGACGGGCGGTGAAGGCCGCCCGGATGGGCTTGAAGGCGGCTGGTTCATCCGGCCGACCGTGTTTACCGATGTGCGCAACGACATGACCATCGCTCGCGAGGAAATCTTCGGCCCGGTGCTGTCGATCATCGCTTACGACCACCTCGAGGACGCAATCGCGATTGCAAACGATACCCTCTATGGACTTCAGGCCTACGTGCTGTCCACGGATCCGGTGGCGGCGCGCGCGGTGGCTGCACGCATCGACGCGGGACGAGTGCTCGTCAAAACGCTGACGCACGAACCGGCCGCGCCGTTTGGAGGCTTCAAGCAATCGGGAATCGGTCGCGAATATGCCACGTTTGGACTTGAGGCCTTCCTGGAGCCGAAGTCGATACTAAGCTAACCTGAGTGATTATTCAGCGTCCCGGATTCAGGAAAGCTGTGGACTGATTCCAGGAAATGCGGGTTTGCATCCGCCTCGCGGAGAGGAGCGGCTTCACGCAAGCCGTCGAGGACTTGCAAAAGTAAAGGGCGGCTGCTCATGGTGAGTGTAAGGTGATAGGCGCCAATTTTGGTTAGCCATCTGCATCTATTGGTTCGTT
Source organism: Caballeronia sp. (assembly GCF_049581465.1). Classification (GTDB taxonomy): domain Bacteria; phylum Pseudomonadota; class Gammaproteobacteria; order Burkholderiales; family Burkholderiaceae; genus Caballeronia. The sequence continues at coordinate 2,504 of NZ_JBAUSA010000290.1, forward strand.
GTCACCCAACGATCTGCCGCCAAACAAAAAGGTTGAGGATTGGGTGAGACCACACCCACGTAGCCCCGCCGTGCTAAGACTGCAGTAGTGCGGACGCAACGTATTGCAAGTGCTCGCGCACAGCGCCGACAGCGGCCCCCGAGTCGCGGTCGCGAATGGCGGCCAGGATCTTGTCATGTTCGTTGCGCGACGCAGTACGACGGTCGCCCGTGAGCAACCGTTGGCGGATGCTGCCCCATTCCGCGATTGCGTTCGCGGCGGTAAACGACTGATACGCGCTGATCAACACTGGATTGTGCGTGGCCATGGCAATCGCAATGTGGAAGTTTTCATCCGCCACTTCGTAGGCCTCGAAACTGTTCGCAAGGTGGTATTGGCGCGCGCACTCGGTCATCCGCTCCAGGTCGAGCGTGGTGCAGTTCATCGCGGCGACACCGGCAATGTAAGGCTCAAACGCAAACCGGGCCTCGATAATCTGTTTCGGATTCACGTCCAGCACTTGCGCGTGGACTGTCCCGGCGCTCGCGCCCGCAGTCGTCTTTCCAGCCGGGGGTTTCACGAAATAGGTGCCGCTGCCGACCTTACGAACCACGCGGCCTTCCATTTCCATCGCGGCCAACGCCTTGCGGATCACGTTGCGCGACACCCCAAGATCTTCCGCTAGTGCGCGCTCGGTAGGCAGCTTCTCGCCGTCCGCCGCCCTCGCGCCCAGTAGAAAACTTCTCACCATGTCCACATTGACATCCTTCATTTCGAGCGCACTCCATTACGCAGCGAGTGCCTCCCGCCTCCTGGATAGGCACGGGTGCTCCCGGCGCGATTTTATTGGGTAACCATTATATCGGGTAATCCTTGCAAGGATTGGTGGCGTCGCACCGACGTGTCGATCCACCGCTCCCGCATCGTGCCGCGGAAGCTCCTTGTGATTCGGCTTGGAGAGGCGGCGTGTTACGTCCTGGCGCGACCGTTCACGTACGGCGAAAGGGCATTCGTGAGTACGGTATTGACGGGTGCCTCGACGCCAGCCTGGCGGGCAAGCGAAACCACGCCGCCGCCCAACCAGGGCAGCTCGATGCGGTTACCCTTGTCGAGATCGTGGAACATGGACGAGGTCATGGTGTAGGGCAGGTTGTCGACCAGTTCCATCACCTGGTCGGCATAGTCTTCAGGCAACGAGACGCCCCGTGCACGACCCACCGACACACCCTCGGCGATGACCGACCGAAGCACACCCCGGCTGCCTTCGCTTTCGCGAATGGGTCCGATCGTCAAATGAGTGACGCACGTCATGGTCGACAAGCCAACCAGGAATACAAACTTCTCCCACAACACTCTCGCGATGTCGTCGGAGAGCGTCGCGTCGATACCCGTTGCCGAAAAGCTTTGCACCAACTCTTCAGTGCGGTCGGACTTGCGGCCGTCGTATTCGCCTACTTTGATGCGCTGCAAGGCACCCACTTGCT
>NZ_JBAUSA010000291.1:0-2490 GCF_049581465.1 Caballeronia sp.
GGATTGCGGCGGCGCGCCAGAGGAGCTCCGGATCGCCCAGCGGTTCGGCCGCCGCCAGCAGCAGCAGGCTGCGGGTCTTCTCGGGCAAGGCTTGCGCCTCACGGCGGAAGCTTTCCTCGACCGCCGCAGAGAGTTGCGTTGACCCCGGGAGTCCGAACCCACCGGCCAGTTCATGCACACCCAGACCGCGCGATAACTCCAGCAACGCCAGCGGATTGCCTCCCGTCTCGACCACGAACTGGTCGCGCACCCGCGCATCGAGCGGGACGGTCAGCGCCGAGTCCAGCAGCGCCCACGCATCGGCCTCCCGCAAGCCCTTCACCGGCATCTGCGGTAGCGTGGCCATGTCGGTCAGGGGGACACGGCTGGCCACGATCAAGGCCACCTCTTCGGCGGCGAGTCGGCGGCCCACAAAGGCGAGGGCCTGCGCCGTGGCCCGATCCAGCCACTGCAGATCGTCGATCAGGCAGACCAGAGGCCGGTCCTCAGCGACATCGGAAAACAGGCTCAACACTGCCAGCCCGATCACCAGCCGATCCGGAGCCTGGCCCGCGCTCATTCCGAATGCGATGCTCAGTGCATCACGCTGCGGTTCAGGGAGGTGGTCGAGGCGATTCAGCAGCGGGATGCACAGCTGGTGCAGCGCGGCGTAGGCGAGTTCCATCTCGGATTCGACGCCGGCGGCGCGGACCACTCGGCAGCCCCCGGCTTGCCGCGCCACATAGTCCATCAACGCCGACTTACCAACACCCGGATCACCATGAAGGACCAGTACGCGGCTTTGACCCGATCGGACGTCGTGCAGCACTGAGTCCAGCAGGCCGCGCTCGGCGAATCGGTCGATCAGCTCCATCTCACACAAATAGTCCCACCATTCACCGTCGCCTGACGATATGCACGTTTTTCACTGGGCGGAGCCGGGGCCTCCCCAAAAGCAAACAAATCGCGGCGACCTACATCCGCGGTGAGGGTGGGATCACTTGTGGTCCGGCTCGAGGCCGTTCACCAGAGCGATGGATGCGACCGTAACCACTCGCGCATGGCACAGCGACGCTAGAGAGATGCTGTAGGGAGCTGGCTGCGTGAGCTGAGGCTGAGCTTGGTGAAAACCTTGCTCAGATGATACTGGACCGTTTTGGCGCTGATGAAGAGCCGCGCGCCGATCTCCGGGTTGGTCAGCCCCTCTCCGGCTAACCGCGCGATGTGTTCTTCTTGTGGCGTCAGCTGTGCGCCGGTTGCGGCGGGTGTGCGCTTGCGGGCGGTCTCTCCGGTGGCCAGTAGCTCGCGGCGGGCCCGCTCGGCGAAGGCTTCCATGCCTATCTCTTCGAACATGTCGTGTGCGATGCGCAGCTGCGTCCGCGCGTCACCAAGGCGCCGTTCCCGGCGAAGCGATTCCCCGTAGAGCAGATGCGTCCGCGCTAGTTCGACGCGCATGCGGGTACGGCCAAGCCGCTCTATTGCATCGCGATATAGCGGCTCGGCGTCGGCCGCCTCACTGATCAGCGCGCGTGATCTCGCTTCAACGCCGAGCGCCCAATCAGTGCCACTCGCACTGGTCATCTCACAGAGCCGTGCGACGGCTTCGGCTGCTGTGTGGGACGCACCGCTGCGCGCAGCAGCTTCGATGAGTTCGATTGTGGACCAGGCCGACAGGGCAAGATCATTTTGCTCGGCGGCGCGCAGGGCCGGGGTCAGCGCCGCCTGATAATTACCAATGCCGTTGTTGAGTACCGCCTCCGACCACTCGGCGACGCTTAGCCAGATACCTTCACCCCGTCGCACGACGTCTCGTGCGGTGGCCTCGATCAACGCGGACGCCTCGACCTGGTTGCCGCGGAACGCGGCCAGGCTCATGGCGGGGTCGGTTGCGAGGCTGTCGCCAGTCGCTTCCGTCACCGTCTTCAATTCCTGATGGAGGGCTCCCGCGGCGGTGAGTTCGCCGGCAAAGGTGAGCATCACCGCACGAGAACTGAGTGCCAACGGCAGCTCAGCCAGCGCACCTGCCGAACGGCCAAGCTCGACGTGGCGCCTCGAAACTGCATCCCAGCTTTCGTCATCCCACATGTGTAAGGCGGCGATACCGGCCAGCCACAGAAATTGTTGCTCTCCATGTGACGCGTCGCGGCGGGCGGCGCTGACAGCGCGGCCCAAGACCGGCAGGCCTGCCGCATAACCATCGGTGAAGTTCGCGACGAACCCGTCGAGAAGAAGGTCCGAGACGGTGGGAGTCGACGGTCGCGGCGACGTCTTGGCCGCGCGTGCGACCTCCACGAGCCCGCCGCCTACTGCTAATCGGCCGGCGAATACCGCCGCCTGTAGGGCGTGCAGATAAGTCGTGCGAGCCATAGCGGCGTCGATTGGTTCGAACCGCTCAGCCGCCTTCAGCAGCAGCGGCGGGGCGTCGCTGCCTCGGCCGGTGACGAATGCAAGTTGGGCGCGGATCAGGTCAGCGCGCGCATGCTGAAAATCGGTTGACGGCCCGTCCTCGGC
>NZ_JBAUSA010000292.1:0-2251 GCF_049581465.1 Caballeronia sp.
CACCGGCGCGGGTACGCCGTACGCGGTGATCCTGCGCGGTAGCGGTCCTGACTTGCGCTCGGCCGGCGAGGCTGCGCTGATCGTGATCAATCCCGATCTCGCGACACCGGTCTATATCGATACACGGCATCTGCTAGACGGCGCACCGGGGAATTTCACGCGGTTTAGAAGGATCGATGAAGACGCGTCGAATCCGGCGCTGCCGCTTGAGCCCTTCCTGCTTGAAGCCGGCGAAGTCCGGTTGTTCCGGGCCGCCGCGGAGCCGCCCATCGTGCTCGCGCAGCCGCAAGTGAAGCGCGGTGCGAAGGTCGCGGACAAGAAGTCCGTGATCGAGGCGCTATCGGCGCCGCGCGTGATGATCGAAAGCGTGACGCCGTCGGTCGATCACGGGCGTTTTCCGGCCAAGCGCGTCGTCGGGGAATCGGCGCAAATCACGGCGGCGATCTTCGCTGAAGGTCACGACAAGATCGCGGCGGCCGTGCAATGGCGTGCGGCCGATGAAACCGTCTGGCACGAAGTGCCAATGGTCCCTGTGCTGCCGTTGGGCAACGACTTGTGGACAACGTACATTCCACTCGACCGGCTCGGCCGCCATGAATTCACCGTGATCGCATGGCGAGACGACTTTGCCTCGCTGATCGATCACATGCAGAAGAAGCTGAAAGCCGATCAACCGATCGATCTCGAAGTAGACGAAGCGCAGCATTTGTTCGCCCTGATGCTCGCGGAAGTCAAGACAACTGCGGACTCGGACAGCGAACCGCTGGAACGCATCGTGAAGGAGTTCGCCAAGGCCGATGCTGCGCGGCGTCAGGAACTGACGTTGGCGCCTGACACGGCGAAGGCCGTGGAAGCCGCGCGTCACCGGCCGTTCCTGTCCCGGGACCCAGTGACGTACCGAATCGACGCTGAGCGCGCCGCCGCGCGCTTCGCGAGCTGGTACGAAATCTTCCCGCGCTCGATGAGCGACGACGAAAATCGCCATGGCACGTTTATCGATGTCATCGGCAAGATGCCGCGCATCCGCGAGATGGGTTTCGACGTGCTGTATTTCCCGCCGATAAGCCCGATCGGCATCGCGAACCGCAAGGGCAAGAACAACGCCCTGAACGCGCAACCAGGCGATCTGGGCAGCCCTTACGCAATCGGCGGCAAGGAAGGCGGCCACGATGCGGTACATCCTGAGCTCGGCGATCTCGACGACTTCAAGCGCATGCTCGACGCGGCGCGTGCTCATGGCCTGGAGATCGCGCTCGACTTCGCCGTGCAGTGCTCGCCCGACCATCCCTGGTTGAAAGAACATCCGACCTGGTTTGCGTGGCGTCCCGACGGCACGCTTCGATACGCCGAAAATCCGCCGAAGAAGTATCAGGACATCGTCAATCCGGACTTCTACGCCGCCGACGCCAAGCCCGAACTCTGGCTTGCGTTGCGCGACGTGTTCCTCTTCTGGGTCGCGGCGGGCGTGAAGATTTTCCGCGTCGATAACCCTCACACCAAACCGATGCCCTTCTGGGAATGGGTCATCGCCGATGTCCGCTCGCGGCACCCGGACGTGATATTCCTGGCGGAAGCATTTACGCGGCCCCGCGTGATGAACCGCCTCGCCAAGCTGGGCTTCTCGCAGTCGTACACATATTTCACCTGGCGCGAATCGAAACGCGATTTCCTCGAATACATGCACGACCTGACGCAAACGGACGCGCAGGACTTTTTCCGCCCGAACTTCTTCGTCAATACGCCTGACATCAACCCGCGTTTCCTGCAGCGTTCGGGACGTGCCGGCTTTGTGATCCGCGCCGCGCTCGCAGCAACGCTCTCTGGCCTGTGGGGCGTCTATAGCGGCTTCGAATTGTGTGAAGCGGCCGCGTTGCCCAACAGCGAGGAATATCTCGATTCGGAGAAGTACCAGATCCGCGCGTGGGACTGGAACCGGCCCGGGAATATTGTCGGAGAAATTACAGCGCTCAATCGCATCCGGCGAGCGAATCCGGCACTGCATTCGCACCTCGGCATCAAGTTCCTGACCGCGCACAACGAGAACATTCTCTTCTTCGAGAAGGCCAACGCCACGCGCGACAATGTCGTGCTGGTGGCGATCAATCTCGATCCGTTCAACCAGCAAGGCGCCGATGTGGAACTGCCGTGGCAGACGTTGAGCGACTGGGGCGTGCAGGAATGGGATGCGCTTGCCGTGGAAGACCAGATGACCGGCGAGCGCTTCGAATGGCGAGGCAGGACGCAGCATATC
>NZ_JBAUSA010000293.1:0-2831 GCF_049581465.1 Caballeronia sp.
AGGAATCGGGCAGCACGCCAATACGGATCGCCACGTCGATGCCAGCGTCGATCATGTTCAGCGTTTCGTCGGTCGACACGATATCGAGGCCGATGTCGGCGTAGCGCGTCATGAACGCTGGCAGATGCGGCACGATATGCAGGCGCCCGAATGCCGACGGCATCGTGATGCGCAGCACGCCTTGCGGTGTGCGATTCAGCGACGAGGTGACCTCGCGCGCGTCATCGAGCGCCTGTAGGGCAACGATGGCGTGTTCACGAAATACCCTGCCGCCCTCCGTCAGGACGAGCCCCCGCGTCGACCGGTTGAACAGTGCAATGCCCAGATCCTTTTCCAAGTCGCTCACGTAGCGCGAGATGGTCGAGGTCTTGACTGCCATTTCATGTGCCGTCTTGCTGAAGCTCTGCATTTCCGCTGCGCAAACAAAGGCCCGTACCGCAGCAAAATAGTCCATAGCATTTTTGACGCGAATCGAGGGTTCTGAAAGGGACTTCACGAAGTGAGGACCGGAACCCCCTCAACGCTCTGCCCGAGAGACATCGGCGCATGCGGCGGAGCGGATGATCCGGATTTTGCTTAGAGGGTAGTGTACTGGTACCGCGCTGCCAACGTGTGGAGAGGCCGATCGCAGAGTCAAAGACATCGAGGAGGCGCCCAGCAAGCCCCTTCAGACCTCCAACGGGTTCCGACTACGGATAGTTGAGACAAATTCGCCAGACATAAAACACCGTACCTAATCACGGCCCGGACTGGCTCGTGCCATATTTGTCATTTGCGCGTTTTTTCGTCACGGCATCTGCGCTCTGACATTGGTCCGTAAAACCTGTTCGAGCGTTTAACGTGCCGGCCAAGTCGAAGTGCCCATTGTGAAATTTGACGATTGAAAAATAGTCCCACATATAACCCTCACAGTCTCCACCGCCGCTACCGCCAGCGATGACTCCGGCGAGGCACAACACCGCGCCACAAGCCGATTGGTTGTCAGATGCGTTCACCTCGATAGGTGCGCCGGCGACAAGCGCACTTGCGACGATGACCGCGATTGTTTGTCGTTTCATGGAAACCCTCCGTCTTGATTCAGTAGGCTGCGTGGTGGCTTATTTAAAGAACATCACCGCGGCGGCCGACAGCGTGGCGGATAGGACGGCAACGCCGATACTCCATAGCGCCAGCTCGACGCGACTAACGCTAGTACGTGATGGCAACTCGCCTAGCACCTCACGGATCAATGCGCGGTATCGGACGTGCACCTCGTCGTACTGGCGCAATGCAATCTCGGCAAGCAGCTGCTCACGTGCTTCGCCGAAGGCGTTCGCCTTATCCAGCACATCGGCGCTACTCGCGCGAAAGTCGTTCAAGAACTGATCCGACCGCGAGGCCAGCTTGAGAATGGCTAGGTCGCTATCGTTTGCGAATCGTTGACCGTTTCTTTCGAGCAATCCGACCAGTTCGGTGACGTCCCGACGCAACAAGGACAATTCACCCAACACCGCGCCTATCAATTCTTCTCGGATCGAGTCGTCGGGCGCACCCATATCAGTGCACCACGGCCTTGAATACCGCATCGAGTTCCGTTGTCACGCGGTTCGCGAGCCGCTTAAGTGCGACCATCTGCCGGATAAATGCCTTCTGCTCCTCCGGCGCCCCACTCTCGATGGCGTCGGCGTTCATTGCAAGGTAGTCGATCGGATCGTTCCTGATCTCACTGATCGACTTATCAAACCCCTTTATCTTTTCGAAAATTGGATTTTCGTAAATGATGGCCTCGGGACTCAGAACAAATCCTTTTTTTGCCGCATGGAATTCAAAAACTCGTCCGAACACCTTTACGACGTGCTGCTTGGGATCGACTGCATTGAAGATCAGTTTGATTTTTGTCGCTGGCACACCGATGTCTTCGGAGAGTGCTCGAAGCGTGGCAATCGTGTCCACTTGCTGTTTCACCGCCGGCACCGTTGGAACCACGAACAGATCGAAATCCTCGTGGGAACCGTCGTATCTCTGCATCAAGCCCACGAAGTCCTCGACATTGGACGCACCGATGTCGACAACCGCATTTTTAAGCGTCATCAACTGGTCCTGCAGTTCGTCAAACTGACTTCCGCGCAAGGCACCGTTGTCTTTGCCGTCTGAGTTGATCGACTCAATGGCGATAATGGGTGCGTTGTTCATGCGCGGTGCGAGGAGGTGCTGCGCAACAGTGCTCTTGCCGACGTTGCCTGAGAAATTGATCACAGCGATTTTCATGGCGGTTCACTCTATCTTTTTGGTCGTGTGGAGCGGGGGCCGTATGTGTGGTGCGGTCGGCCGCGCTACGTAGGCGAAGGCGACTTGCCTAGTGGTCGGGTTCAAGACTGGGCGCATCTTGTTCGAAAGTGGCGTACTCAGCCGCTGCGCGCTCTTGTGCCGAGCCGCTCCGATCGGACGCGCCCTGCTCGCGCGCAATCTCCGCACGGATCCTTTCAATCGTTTGCTCGCTTACCTGCGGCATGGGCACATCGAGTGGCCGATTATTCGCACGTGCGTCGGCCACCGCACTTTCGAACTCCCCCCGCGCGGTCTCCTGCGCCTGCGGCGATAAGCCTTTGATCGCGTCTTCCATGACCGCGCGTGCAGCAGTTTCCTTGATGCGTTCGCGGGCCGCGTCGACAATCACTTGTTGCTCGGGCTTCAGTGGCAATTCGCCACGTAGGAATGCCTCGCGCACCTGGGCGATTCGCCGGCGCTCCGCGATCTCCGCTGCAACCTCTGTGGGGAGCGATGCCTGTGCGGCCGGCGCGCCCTGGTCACGTGCCGGCGCATCGGGCGAGGTGGCACGCCACGCGTTACGC
>NZ_JBAUSA010000294.1:0-2768 GCF_049581465.1 Caballeronia sp.
ATTCTAGCCTGACGGCGTCTTCTAAATTGGCTTGTCAGCGGGTGGGTCGTATGGACGGTACTGACCTCGGCCAGGTCGATTGTCCGCTCTTAGAGAACTGAGTTTCCGTGAGTATCCCTCTAGCGGACACTCCGCTTACGCACTACCCTTCATCTAGACTAATGGTCAGCGCGGTGTGCTCGCCGATTAGACACGCTATTTTCTACGCTGGCGCCTCCCGAGGTTCCCATGACCGATACGTTCACCCTGCTCGCCGAGCCGTCCGCTTCATCGCCGTTTCATGCGGGCGAACTGGCGGTTCAGGAGCGCGTGGGCGTACGTGAATTCGCGCATTCGTCGGGAACCCGCAGCATTCGGTCTGTCATGCCGGAGCAACACAGGACGTTCTTCAATGACCGGCCTTTCATGGTGCTCGGTGGGGTCGATGCAAACGGCCAACCGTGGGCAACATTGCGCGTCGGGCAGCCAGGCTTCGTGTCATCGCCCGATGTTCATACCCTGCGCATCGCGGGAACGACTCTGCCGGGCGATCCGCTAGCCGATAGATGGAACGTAGGCAGCATGATCGGCGCCCTCGGAATACAGCCGGAAACGCGGCGGCGCAATCGTGTCAATGGCGTAATTACATCGCTCGACCATGACGAGATCACCCTGGATGTCAGCCAGAGCTTCGGCAACTGTCCCAAGTATATTCAAGGCCGTACGCCTACATTTGTCCCGCACGCTCTCAGCGTGGCTCGTCAGCCGCAGCGTCGCGCATCGCAACTCGACGACGCCGACCGGGCATTGCTTGAGGCTGCGGATACGTTTTTTATCGCGAGCGCAAATGGGTCGGATGACGCGGGATTCGCACGCGGGGCGGATGTATCGCATCGAGGCGGCCGGCCGGGCTTTGTGCGCGTGGACGATGCGAATACCTTGACCGTGCCCGACTTCAGCGGCAACCGGTTCTTTAACACGCTGGGCAACCTCGCCGTCAACAGCCGTGCAGGTTTGCTGTTCCTGGACTTTGTCCGTGGCGATTTGCTTTACATCGCGGTTGAATCCGAAATCATCTGGGACGAGGCGCAGATCAGCGAATTCGCAGGCGCCGAGCGCCTGGTGCGCTTTCATGTGCGCGAAGTGCGGCGCAGTACGGCGGTGCTGCCGTTTACCTGGTCGCCAGTTGAATATGCGCCACAATTCGCGGCGTTTGAAGCCGCTCATCAAGCGACTCATCAAGCGACTCATGAAGCAGCTCATGAAGCTTCTCATGCAGCACCCGACCCGGTCGATCGCGAAGCAAAGTTAGCAAGCCTATGGAAGCCGCTGGATGTCGTGGCGATCGTGGAAGAAACGCCTTCGATCCGATCGTTTTATCTCAAGGCAGCAGACGGTGCATCGCGCGCTTCGTTCGTTCCTGGCCAGTATCTGCCGATCCAGATTCCCGCGCCGGGGCATGACACGCCGCTAGTTCGCACCTATACGCTGTCCGACGCGCACAATGCCACGTTGTATCGAATCACCGTCAAGCGAGAGGGCGTGGCGTCCGCCTGGCTGCATGACCATGTGGTTGTCGGCACGAAGATCAACGCCAAGACGCCGCGCGGCGACTTCGTTTTCGACGCATCGAGTCGACGATCGGCAGTGCTCTTGTCGGCAGGAATCGGCATCACGCCGATGATGGCGATCGTCTCCGCGGCGCTTGCCGAGGACTCCGACTCGAAGCCATTGCACTTCATTCACGGCGCGCGCAACGCACGCGAGCGCCCTTTCGCTGCGGAACTGGAAAAAGCTAAGTCAAGGCATAAAAACCTGCATGTGCACTTGATGGATAGCGCACCTGAAGCCGCGATCAACGCCGGTACTATTCGCGGCCGCGTAACGATCGACCAGGTCAAGCGCCTGCTTCCGTTCGATGACTACGATTTCTATCTTTGCGGTCCGTCGGCCTTCATGCAGGACATATACACTGGATTGCGCGCCCTGAATGTGCCTGATGAAAGGATTCGCTTCGAGGCCTTCGGACCTGCGAGCGTAAAGCGGACATCGAGTCTCCCTGCACCCGTGGAACCGAGTGCCGACACACGCTCTACTTCGGTGACCTTTGCCCGCTCGCAACGTACCATTCGATGGATGCCCAGGGACGGCACGCTGCTCGAATTTGCCGAAGCGAATGGAATTCCCGCGGAGTTTAGTTGTCGAATCGGCGAATGCGGAACCTGCGCCACGCGAGTACGTGAAGGCCAAATCGCCTACAGCGGCAACGTGGAAGCGGACATTGCCCCAGGCTGCGCGTTACTCTGCGTCGGCAGGCCGGTAGGCGATATGCCTATTGTGCTGGAGCTATAGGCAACTAAACCGACCCTTTCAAAGCGGTCGGTTTTTGTTTGCTTTTATCGTGACGGGTCAGTCATCTTTCGCAATGCATCGCCACCCGATCGCGGCCTGTTGGCCTCCGAGCACGGGGTGTCGTGCAACGCGTCGCCGGTCAGGCGGCGAGCAGCCCCGCTTTGGTGGACGGCATCGGGATGAAACGCGGCAACGCTTCGACGCGGTGCAGCCATGCGCGGATGTTCGGGTACGGTTCGAGTGACACACCGCCTTCGGGCGCATGCGCGATGTACGTATGCGCAGCGATGTCGGCGATGCTCACGTGAGCCCCCGCGGCGAACGGCTTGTCGGCGAGTTCCACGTCGAGCACTTCGAACAGTTTGAGGGCGATCGCCTGCGCGGTTTCGAGGTGGAGCGGCACGCCGAACACCGTCACGAGCCGCGCAGAGCACGGG
>NZ_JBAUSA010000295.1:0-2057 GCF_049581465.1 Caballeronia sp.
CGTCACGATCGTCGGCTCCCCGCAGCAGATCGCGGACACCATCGTGCGCTTGCATCAGGCGGGCATCGACGGCGTGCAATTGAGCTTTTTCGATTTTCAGCCTGACCTCGATTTCTTCGGCGAGCGCGTACTGCCGCTGTTGCGCGAAGCAGGCCTGCGCTACTGACCGCCCAAGCTGCGCATCACTTCGAATAACACTCAAGACACACAGGGGACCCGTATGAGCCGAATCTGGTACACCCGCTGCCCTGCCCCCACGCCGTTTGGCATCACCGTGCAGAAAGGCTGGCTGGAGCAGGAATTCGCCGCTGACGGCATCGACGTCAAAGCGCTACAGGACGCCGACGACGTGCAGGTTCGCCGCTCGCATTTCACGCATACGCAGCCATGGTCGTTCCGCCAGGGCGGTAATATTCCTGCGCTTTGGGCGCGCCCCCAAGGCAGCGAAACTCGCCTGATCGGCTTGAGCTGGGTGGACGAATTCCAGGCCCTGATCACGCTCGATAGGCAGCTCGACGCGAATCCGCAATCGCTTGGTCGGCGACGCTTCGGACTTCCAATCAATACCCGCGCAAGCGTAGTCGACTTTCATCGCGCGACTGCATTGCGCGGCTTCTCCTCATTGCTCGGTGCGCTGGGCGTCCAACTCGACGACATCGATCTGGTCGACCTGCCGCATACACCCCGCGGTCTCGAAGACGCAAAACCCACCGGCGATGCATCTCTCGCCGATTGGCTCGACGCACAACGTTCGCACGAGTTCGCGCGTGAGGCGCAAGCACTGCTGCGCGGCGAAGCCGACGTCGTGTTCGTCAAAGGGGCGACCGGTCTCGATATCGCGAATGTGCTCAATGCAAAGATCCTCCTCGAGATCGGCGCGCAGGCGGATCGTGTGTTGCACGCGAATAACGGCACGCCGCGACCGCTGACCGTGGACGCGCAACTGCTGCGCGAGCGTCCCGATCTGGTCGAAAGGGTAGTGGCAAGCACGCTCGACACCGGCGATTGGGCCCACGGTCACGCGGGCGACTTGGCGCATTACGTCGCCCGCGAAACGCGCAGCGCCGAGCATTGGGTCGAGCGCGCTTATCCGGGCGGCTTGCATCGGCAGTTGACCATCGGACTCGATCCCCAAGCCCTCGCCGCCCTAGCCGACTTCAAGCATTTTCTATTCAAGTGGGGTTTCATTGCGTCGGACTTCGATTTCGACGCATGGGTGGACCCCGCGCCCCTTCGTGCCGCGCTCACGCGGCGACATGCGCCCACGTCTCCCACCGTTTAAGCCGGCTGCGCTCCCCTTTTCCTCTCTCACACAACTTACGATGGCTCATGTCACATCGCAGGCGGCGTTGCGCCGCCGCGGCACGCGCTTGTTCAGCGGCGCGCTCGGATTAGCAGTCACGTTCATCATCGCGCTGTCCGCTCAAGCGTCGCAGGCACAGGCTCGCGGCGGCACACTCAATTTCGTCGTCACGCCGGAACCGACCGCGCTGGTCGATCTGGCCACCACCGCGATCAACGTGCTGAAGGTCAGTCAACGCGCAAAGAAACGAAGCAAAGAAACGCGTTTCAAACCGCCAACATTTAAGTGTCGTCGTTGCTCATTCCAGGTTTTTGGCACGAACGTAGCACGGCCCCAAACACTTAACCCGCAGTCGAACCCCCGCCTCAAGCACCAACGCCGCGCACACGCTTCGCCTCGACGGCCCCAATCCCATTGCTGCCGCGATAGTTACACCCGCGAGAAAGCCCTCGGCAACGCCCGTGGAATCGCGGACCGTGGGCTTTGATGGTACGAGAACACAATAGTCACTGATATACGGCCGTCGAGGCGAAGCGTATGCGCGCCGCTTGAATTAGAGGTGGGTGTTCGACTACGCGTTGATGCATGAAGGCGGCACTACGTTCGGGCCAAAAGCCTGAAATGAGCGACGACGACACTTAAGAATTGGCGGTTTGAACGCGTTTCTTTGCTTCGTTTCTTTGCGCGTTTGCAAAGTTAGTATGACTTCCGTGAGCAGTAAGGGCTGGCCCCCGTGACGGAGCTAAAACACGCG
>NZ_JBAUSA010000296.1:0-2010 GCF_049581465.1 Caballeronia sp.
GGCCGTTCAGGACGCGCTGAAGGACGCGTCGTGCGCGGTGGACTGGGTTCGAGACGGGCAGCAGGCACTGACGGCAATCAAGACGCACGCGTATGAAGCTGTGCTGCTTGATCTAGGCTTGCCAAAGGTCGATGGCTTCAACGTACTCAACTCGATTCGCGTGGGCGATAGCGGCGTCCCCGTGATTGTCATCACAGCCCGCGATGCGGTCGCGGACCGGATATACGGCCTCGACAGCGGTGCCGACGACTACGTCCTGAAGCCGTTCGAGATGATCGAGCTAATGGCCCGCTTGCGCGCGATTGTTCGCAGGCGGGCGGGCGCATCTGCGCCCGTGATGAGCAACGGGATCATATCGCTGGACCCGGCAACCCATGAGGCTCGTTCGACAGGCGCGCCGGTACGTTTATCGGGTCGTGAATACGTGTTGTTCCAGGCGTTGATGATGCGTCCGGGTGCGATCCTTTCACGCAGCGAACTCGAGGATTGCATCTACGGCTGGAATGAAGAGGTCGAAAGTAATGCGGTTGAGTTCCTCATTCACTCGCTTCGGCGCAAGCTTGGGAGCGACACGATTAAAAACGTCAGGGGCGTCGGATGGATGGTGTCCAAAGGCGGGTAGGGCGGTCGCTGCAATTCCGGCTGTCGGTGTGGCTCGCGGTCGCGGTTCTTCTGAGCGCTGTTGCGGCTGGCGTATTTTCGTTCAAGGCGGCGTTCCACGAGGCGAACGAGATCCAGGACGGGCAGTTGAAGGAAGTGGCCGCGCTCATCACGGCGGATAACCTTCCGTTCATGGAGCAAGGCTCGGCCCGATACGTACCGGATGCCGAGTCCGAAGCCAAGGTCGTGGTGCAAAAACTCGGCAATGAGCCCCGCGAACGCCTGCTCGACTTGCCGGCAAATCTCGCCGATGGCATCCACACCCTGACGATCAATGGCCGCGAATGGCGCGTGGTCATCAGGACCCTCGCCGCCCAAACGCGGGTCGGTATCGGTCAGCAAACGAAGGATCGCAATGAGATCGCGCGTAACAGCGCGGTCGCGACGTTGATCCCGTTCGTTGTCCTCGCGCCGCTTCTGATCGGCGTGGTTTTCTTGCTTGTCAGGCAGATGTTCAAGCCGCTGGCCCGGCTCGCGGCAGACCTGGACGCGCGCTCGGATCACGACTTGTCGGAGATACGCGGCAGCGACGACGCCCAGCTTCCGTTTGAGATCGTCCCCTTCCTGATCGCTAACAATCGGCTGTTTGCGAGGGTATCGGAGTCGATCGCGCTGCAACGACGCTTTGTCGCGGACGCCGCCCACGAACTGCGCTCGCCGCTCACGGTGCTCTTGTTGCAGGCCGAGCGACTCGGTCTCTCGGAGATGTCCGGGCAGGCAAGCGAGCGGTTCACGGCTCTGCACAACGGCTTGATGCGCACTCGCGCGCTCGTCGAGCAATTGCTTACGCTTGCGCGCGTGCAGGAGTCCAATGGCGTCGAGACCGATGAGGTACCCGTGGCGCGGGTTTTCCGTCAGGTACTGGAAGACCTGATGCCGCTTGCCGAAGCGCGACAACTCGATATCGGTGTGATTGAGCATACGCATGCGCTCGTGCACGCCGCTGAGACGGACCTGACCACGCTGCTGAAGAATCTCGTCGACAATGCGATCCGTTACACGCCCCGCGGCGGGCGCGTTGACTTGTCCGTGCGGACGGACGACGGCAACACATCGATTTTTATCGACGACACCGGGCCCGGTATCTCGCCGGAGGAGCGCGAACGCGTGTTCGACCGGTTTTATCGTGTGTTGGGAACGGGGCAGACCGGCTCAGGGCTCGGACTGGCGATCGTCCAGACGATCGCCAGACGGGTGGGCGCGCGCGTCAGCCTGGGCGACGCACCCTGGGGCGACGGCCGTAGCGGTTTGCGTGTCACGATACTTTTCCCGGCTCTAAGCGTATGACACACGATTTATATATATCATTTTGCATTCAATTATTTTATAAATGAATGCTTATATTTATAT
>NZ_JBAUSA010000297.1:0-5269 GCF_049581465.1 Caballeronia sp.
GCGTTGCATCACAAACTGTGTCATACGCTCGGCGGCACGTTCAATCTGCCGCACGCGGAAACGCACACGATTGTGTTGCCGCATGCGTTGGCGTACAACCGCGACGCAGCGCCCGCCGCGATGAAACGCATCGCCCGCGCACTGAACGCCGACGACGCCGCGCAAGCCGTGTTCGACCTCGCACACGATCACGGCGCACCGACCGCGCTGAAAGACATTGGCATGCGTGCAGCCGATATCGACATCGCGCTCGACGTCGCGTTGCAAAACCCGTACTGGAACCCTCGGCCGATCGAGCGCGAGCCGCTGCGCGCGCTGCTCGACGCTGCATTCGAGGGTCGACGGCCAACCTGACGACTGCCCCTACCCCGCAAAAAATTGGAGACCACCCTTGACCGCAAATTTCTTCAAAGCGAGTGACCCGCTTCGTTCGCAACAGATAACGCGATTGACACGCCCCATTCGACGCTTTCTACCGCTGGCGCTGCGGGCGGATGGCGCGCGCGGAAAAAGAGCGGCTCATCGCAGAGAAACAGAATAGTACCGCGCCGTATTTCGAGCAAAGGAGCGAGGATGAACTCGTCCAGTCCAGAACCCCAAGCCGGCTTTTTATGCACGCTCGACGACATTTCTGACGGGGGTGCAATAGAAATCGCCGCTGGCGCAACCGGCGCACCGGGAATAGTCGTGGTGCGCCGCGGCGACGATGCGTGGGCCTACCGCAACGTTTGCCCGCACTTTTCGATTCGGCTGAATTACGAGGTCAACACGTTTTGCACCTACGACGCACAGATTCTGATGTGTGCCCATCACAGCGCGATGTTTCGTTTCGAAGATGGCGTATGCATCGACGGTCCATGCCAAGGCTCGGCGCTCACGGCGATCGCCGTTCGAATCGAGCTACGTCAAGTATTGACGTCAGAGGCTGGCCTGGAATCAGGGTCGTGTTGAATTGGAAATTTCCAGCCGGTAAGACAGTTAAATTTAGTCGAAAGCGGGCATCCAGAAAGGCATGGAATTTATTCTGAAGGTAATGCTAGGAAAGCTATAGACATTGGCATATTGCCGGCGATAGCGCGCTGTGCTTCATCCGTCGGTGGATTCCAAAACCAGCGACGGAGGTGTGAGACGCCGCGTCATGCGCAGACTACAACGTCAGTCCACATCACGGCGATTCCGGTTGATGTGCCCTGAAGTATTGCTTGTCAGTTTTTGCCCCCTAATCGGTGGCGTATTCGGCGGATGTTCGCCCTCAAAGCATCACACTAATGGTTAAAAGCAAATGTCGAAATATCTAATCATCCAAAGTAGCGTCCGTGGCGCAGACTCGGCCTCAGGTCAACTGGCTGCTCACTTCAAGAAGCAACTGGGCGTAATCCCGGGTATCGAAATCCAAGAGCGCGACTTGGGCGGGAATCCACTGCCTGTCCTCGATGCAGCTCTGCTTGGTGCATTGTTTGCCCCAGCGGAAGGGCTGAACGCAGAACAGAAGGCACAGGTGGCCCTGGTGGCGGCCCTCATCGACGAACTCAAGGCCGCTGACACCATTGTCCTGTCCGCAGGGATGTATAACTTCGGTGCGCCAGTCCAATTGAAGACGTGGTTTGATTATGTGCTGCAAGCTGGCCGCACGTTCCAATACACAGCGGCGGGTCCAGAGGGTCTGCTGAAGGGCAAACGCGCGATCCTGCTGGTTGCCACAGGCGGTGTTTATAGCGAAGGACCGGCCGCAACAGCGGACTTCATGGTTCCGCACTTAAAGCTGCTGCTTTCCTTCATCGGCATTACGGATGTAACCGTGGTCCGCGCTGAAGGCATGGCGCTTGGACCCGATGCTGCCAAAGCAGGTCTTGAAAAGGCGCTTTCGGAAGTTGGGATGTTGGAAGAGACCAGCCTCGCTTAAGATAGGCGGCGCGCTCCCTTGGAATTTCGACCGGATAAGGAAGCCGGTCGAGTTGGCTAGAGTGCAATTTTTCTGGATTGCTAAGTGTTTCGAGTAAACGAATTTCACGATATCAAGTCTGATGGGTAACCGAACCTGACGACCTGCCGATGAAATACGAAAGCTACAAAGACTTTTCACGCGAATCAGTGGAACGGAACACTAGGGCACGGCTAAACAATCGGGCCGAAAATGGCCATCAGCCCACGCGCGAACGCGAGCGTCGGATCCCACGGGGACTTCCTTCGGGGCGTGCGTGGCTTCCGAGTTCCGGAACGCACGCAGGCTTTCCTGTCGAGCTTCGGTCCAATTCGGCAGCACTTCGCGCTCAAGCGACATCTACTACGCCCATCGCTTTATCGCAAGCAACTCGGTGACCGCTTTGCCTCTTGGCATCGTTTGACTGAGCTCGCCCAAGATCCGTCTGCGTTCTGAGCAACAGTGCGTCCTATGGCCTTTTGCAGCTTCCACTATTCAACGTGACAAAGCCGGCTGCGTCCATACCCGTGATCGCCGAACGAGAGCGGCCGAAGGAGGCGGTGCCTCGTCTGCAAGTCCGATTGCCTAACGGAGTGAAGATCGAACTGAATGATGCCCGTGACGATCAGGTGCTGTCACTGCTACAAGCGCTGAGTACATTGCCATGTTCCGATTCGACGGAGAGCTGAAGGTATTGCTTCATCGCGATGCGGTGGATGGTCGCAAGGGGATCAACGGACTGGTCGCGCTGGTTGAGCAGGCCCTGGGACTCGATCCCTTTGCCCCGACGGTCTATGCCTTTACCAATAAGCGCCGCGGTCGGGTTCGGTTGTTTCTCTGGGATCACTCGGGTTTCTGGCTGTTGCTCAAACGTTTGGAGGCCGACCCACCGGCGTCGCTGCGTTGCGACACCCGTCTGAGCGCCAGGCTTCTACCTCGTCGCTGCCGTCGACGACAGTCACAGCGCACTGCAAGGCCGCAGTGGTGCGCAGGAACCGCCATGCGGCACGCGGGAGCGTCGGTAGTGGTTTCGGCATGTCCACCTTCATTTTTCCAGCTCCGTGCCGTTAACGCACTCACGCAGTGAGCCGTTGTCCGTCGCATACTGGGCCGCACTGGTAAAAACTCGCAGCATAACAGGCGCAAAAATGAAGTCGTCATGCTTTCCCAGTTCGACCCAAATCAGCAATCCTTCAGGCGTCGCTGCAGGGAACGACAGCGCCACGCCGCAAATCCAGCTCTTTCTGTCGTACTTCTCCATCTGGTATTCGACCTACCGGAAGGTTGGAACCAAAGGCATTCTCGTCACGGCAGTCTCCGGGTTTGGCGCCGGCTCGCTCTGTATGTTGATACTGCTTTGGCTAAGACTGCCGGCGGCTTGGCCGCAAAGCATGCACGTCGCGAGCGCATGCTTTGCGGGCGCTGCGATGTCGATCGCCACCTATCGCACGCTAGCGGCCGACCGGGCCAGGCAATCGGCCGCCGTCACGTTGGCCGGCGCGCTTTTAGATGTGAACGGGGAATGCACGAAGCTCATTGACGTCGATGGACGCATGCTGCGCGTTTCGGAATACGGCGCCGCTCTGATGGACGCCGCATCGCCGCTCGAGCTGGAGGGCGCAGACTGGCTTGGTTTCTGGAAGGGGGACGACAGTGCGGTGGCCAGGTCCGCATTTGCCGGAGCGCTCGCAGGGAATCGCACGTCTTTTCGCGGGCTGTGCCACACCACGACCGGCCGTCCGAAATGGTGGGACTCCCGGTTGATACCGATCAGGGATGATGCTGGTCGCGTCGTCGCGGTCGTGTGCGCGTCGCTCGACATCACCAGTCAGACCGAATTGCTGGCCCAGTTGCAGGCAAAAAACGAGCTGATATCGGAGATGGAAGCGCACATGCAGATGGTGTTCTATTCCTACAGTGCGAACTTCGAATATTTCCACTACGTCAGTGCCGGTGCTGTGGATGTCTTCGGAATTACACCGGCGGTTTTGCGAGAGAATCCGACCGCGTGGCTCGAGCTGGTCGTCCCCGACGACCTTGACCGGTTACTTAACGAGATGCGCCGGATTGTGACTGACTCGACGGACGGCAAGGCGCAATACCGGATCAGGAAAGCCGATGGCTCAGTGCGATGGTTACGTAGCACTGGCTATCCGGTCCGGGACAGGCACGGAAGCGTTGTGCGCATCATTGGCACAACGGAGGACGTCACCGCTGAGCAGGAGCGGATCATTGCGCTAGACCGGTTGGCCTACGCGGATTCGCTTACCGGGCTGGCTAATCGCGCTGCACTCCTACGGGAGATGGAGGGGCGCTGCGCAACCGGCGTGCCATTCGGCCTTATGTTCGTTGACCTCGACCGGTTCAAGGTGCTTAACGACACGCTCGGGCACATGGCCGCCGACCGGCTGCTAAAGCGTATTAGTAGCGTCATCAAGGCGTCGCTGCCGCCCGACGCCTATGTCGCCCGGATTGGAGGTGACGAATTCGCGGTCGTTATCGGTAGCGTCGCGGAAAAAGCGGGGCTCGAGCGTGCAGCGGAGCACCTGCTGCGCGAGCTCTCACGCAGCGATCGCGACGACCGCGCGGGCACTTTCGTGACTGCTTCCATTGGCATCTCGCTCTATCCGGAACATGGTGCCGACCATGAAGCGCTCCTGACCAGTGCAGACGTTGCAATGTATGCCGCGAAGAAAGCCGGCCGAAACGGCTTTCGGTTCGCTGGCAAGGAAGCTACGGAAACCATCGGTGATTTCGAGCTGGAGCGTGATCTGCCCGATGCGCTGGCGTCCGACCAGTTTCTGCTTCACTTCCAGGCGATTTATGAGCCAGGTTCGCGGTCCGTGCACAGTACGGAGGCCTTGATAAGGTGGCGCCACCCTGCGCGCGGCCTCATCCCACCAGGCGTTTTCATTCCGATTCTGGAGGAAACAGGTTTTATTGCGGACGTAGGGGTGTGGGTGCTGAACAGCGCGCTGAGCCAACTGGCCGAGTGGCGACGCAGTGGCGCGAGCAACCTCGGCATGTCCGTGAACGTCTCAGCCAGACAGCTTCGCGGCGACGCGATAGTGCAGCAGGTTCACCGGGCGTTGAAAAAATACCGGATACCACCGGACAAACTGGAAATAGAGCTGACGGAGACGGCACTGATGGAAAATCCGTCCGAAGCTCAAAAAGCGATTTCCGCACTGAAGGCGCTGGGCGTCAGAATCGCAATCGACGATTTCGGTACCGGCTATTCGAGCCTGAAGTACCTCGCCGACTTTGCACCTCATACACTCAAGATCGACCAGTCCTTCACGGCGAAGCTTGCGCACGATGCGGCGACAAAAACAATCGTCGAAGGCA
>NZ_JBAUSA010000298.1:0-9225 GCF_049581465.1 Caballeronia sp.
GACGAAGTCGAATCGATGGAATTCCTGCTCGACAAGATTCGCCAGACCAAGAGCAATTCCGAGTTCTTCGACCTGATGCGTCGCGGCGGTAGCTGAGCCCCACGCGTGCAATACGAAGTCAAAAGCCGCCCGCTTTCGCGGGCGGCTTTTTTTTGGTCATTGAAACTTCAGTGAAACGTAGCAATGCCAAGAAATAATGAGCGCGAGCAGCGTCGGCAGGCACTGCCCACGTCGCGTCTCGCGCAGGCCGTAAATCCGTACAATCTGGAGTATCAGGACACCGCACACGCATTGGCGAATTGCAGCTTTGCGGGGGCGTGTCTTCGCGTGCTGGCACAAGCAAATCGACCGACACAACTTCATGGCCAACTTTCTGACTCGCTTGATCACGGGGAAGCGGCGCGAACGGGCGCTGCGCAGGCATGCCATCGACAATTCTCTCTGGCACTCAACCCTCGCCGCCCTGCCGTTCTTGAGTCACCTGGACGACGCCGATCGCGCCCGTCTACGCGAGATGACGTCGCTGTTTATCGCGGAGAAGGAGTTTTCGACGGCGCACGACCTGCTGTTGACCGACGAGATGATCGTCGCCATCTCGGTCCAGGCGTGCCTTCCCGTGCTGAACCTGAGCCTCGATTTGTATCGCGGCTGGGTCGGCGTGATCGTGTATCCGGGCGAGTTCGTGATCCGCAAGACCGTTGAGGACGAGGACGGCGTGGTGCACGAAATCGAGCAGGATGCGAGCGGCGAGGCCTGGGAAGGTGGCCCGGTGGTCTTGTCGTGGGAGGACGCGCATATGAGCGCACAAACGAGCGCGCGGACGGACGGCGGGGCCGACGCCTACAACGTGGTCATTCACGAGTTCGCGCACAAGATCGACATGCTCACTGGCGAAGCGGATGGCCATCCGCCACTGTTCCGGCGCTGGCACGCGCCACTCGATTCGGACGCGTGGAACGACGTCTTTGATCCCGCGTACGATCATTTCTGCGCTCAGGTCGATGCGGTTCCGGCCCGCCGATGGAACCGTTTCGAACGTGACTCGCTGATCGATCCCTACGCCGCGGACCATCCGTCGGAGTTTTTTGCGGTTTGCAGCGAGGCGTTGTTTGTGCAGCCGGTGGCGTTCGAACGGGACTATCCAGACCTGTATAGGGTTCTCGCCCGTTACTACCGGCAGGATCCGGCGGGCGCCGGTGCGCTCCAATCCACATAGAATCGGCGTAAAATCCCCGTCCCGGGGCCCTGACTACATGCAAAGCGGCTGATTTTCTGTCATAATCGCCGCTTTTCGACCTTAGGCAAGTGGCTCGCAGCAATTCGCAGAGCAGGGCTGGCTACCGACAGATACCAAGGAAAGACCATGAAAGAAGGCATTCACCCGAATTATCGCGAAGTGTTGTTCGTCGATATGTCCAACGACTTCAAGTTCATCACGCGTTCGACCATCAACACGCGCGAAACTGGCGAGTTCGAAGGCAAGACCTACCCGCTCGCAAAGATCGAAGTGTCGTCGGAATCGCATCCGTTCTACACCGGTCAGCAAAAGATCATGGACACGGCCGGCCGTGTCGAGAAGTTCAACAAGAAGTTCGCAGCGTTCTCGTCGAAGAAGTAAGACGATTTTGCTGGCGGGATTCTAGAAAGGGGCAGCGCGAGCTGCCCTTTTTTTGTCTGCGCACCCGCACAATGTGCTGCGTGAATGCGCCAAGCCGTCGCATCGACGTCGCACTCGAAGTGACTTGCGCGATGCCAGCCGCTTACAATGCCGGATTCGGCAAGACCACGTGACGGGTTGAACTTGCCCGTCACACTGCCAGCATCGCCTCCGCGCCGCTCCATCCGTCCTGCTCCTTGCCCAACGCATGCGAAATGTCGTCCGCCTGACCGCCTCCGCCACGAGCGCCCTGCCGCGCTGGTTGCTGCTGGCTATTTGTATTGTGTACGCCGCGTTCGGGCTGTTTGGCCGCGACCCGTGGAAAAACGAGGATGCATCGGGCTTTGGCGTGATGTGGACAATGGCCAACGGCGGCCCGAAAGACTGGCTGTTGCCGAATCTGGTCGGCAAGGCGCTCACGGGCGATGGCCCGTTGGTTTACTGGTTCGGCGCGGGTTTTATCCGGTTATTGAGTCCATGGGTCGATGCGAGCAACGCGTCACGGGTCGTGACCGGCTTGCTGTTCTGTCTAGCGTGCGCCTTCGTCTGGTACACGGCTTATCTCCTCGGCCGGCGCGAGGAAGCGCAGCCGTTCAAATATGCGTTCGGCGGCGAGCCTGAGCCGCGCGACTACGGCCGCACCCTCGCAGATGGGGCGCTGCTGATCCTGCTCGCGTGCTTCGGCCTCGCCGAGCGCGGTCACGAAACCACCCCGCAACTCGGCCAGTTCGCCGGCACCGCGCTGCTGCTGTACGGCCTTGTGCGCAGTTGCGACAAGCCCGTCCAGGGAGCATTGATCTGGGGCGCGGCGATCGGCTTCGTGGGTTTGTCGAGTAGTCCGGTCCTCGTGCTCGCGCTGCTGCTATCCACGCTCGCAATGACGGTCATCGTGCGCGAAGTGCGCCCATTCCACCTGCTTGTGCTGGGCTTGCCGGTGGCGGTGCTGATGATCGGCGCCTGGGTGTGGGCCGTGTTGCACTATTACCCGGATGACGGCGAATGGTGGCTGCGTCAATGGTGGCGCGGCAGTTTCGACGCGTTTTCCGGCTCGCCGGTGGAAGAGCTGACGTACGCGCTCAAGAATCTGCCGCTTTTCACGTGGCCAGCATGGCCGCTCGCGATCTGGACGTTCGTCAGTTGGCGCGGGCTGCGGCGTTCGCCGCACGTGGGCGTGCCGATGTCGGTCATCGGACCGTTGCTGGTGCTCGTCGTACTGCAAAGCCATCAGAGCAATCGTCTCTTCATGCTGTTGCTGCCGCCGCTTTCGGTGCTCGCCACGTTCGCGCTGCCCACGCTCAAGCGCGGCGCGATCAACGCCATCGACTGGTTCGCGATGCTCAGTTTCACCCTCCTCGCCACCTTCGTCTGGCTGGTGTGGAGCGCGGGGCTGTACGGTTTTCCCGCGCCGCTCGCCCGCAATCTCGCGCGCCTGGCGCCGGGTTTCCACCCCGAATTCAAGATCGTGTCGTTTGCGTGCGCGGTCGCCGTGACGGTGTGCTGGTTCTCGCTTGCGCGCTGGCGGCTCGCGCGTCATCCGAAAGTGCTCTGGCGCAGCGTCGTGCTGTCGAGCGCGGGCACGACGCTCATGTGGGTCCTGCTGATGACCCTCTGGCTGCCGGTAGTGAACTACAGCCGGACGTATCGCGACGTGGCGGAGCAGATCGCCGACCACCTTCCCGCTGACTACACGTGCATCTCCCCGGTCCGCCTGGGCGATGCGCAAATCGCCACGTTCGCGTATTTCGGCGGCATGCATTTCGCCTTCGATGAAGACTGCGACGTCATCCTGCGCCAGGACACGCAGGATTTCGGCGAACCTTCGTCGATCTCGACATTCGAGTGGAAGCTCGTGTGGGAAGGCCGCCGGGTCGCCGACCGCGACGAACGTTTCCGGCTTTATGTGCGTATCGAACGACCGGTCCCACCGGTCAAGCGGCCGCGTCCGAAGACGCTGCATCGCGGAACGACTTAAGCATGTGGCCGGATGTCCGCAAGATCGTGGCGCTGGCGTGGCCGGTACTGATCGGCCAGTTGGCAATCATCGCGTTTGGCGTGATCGATACCGCCATGGTCGGCCGCTTTTCCGCCACCGACCTTGCCGCGCTCGGCCTCGGTTCGTCGATTTACATCTCCGTCTACATTGGCATGACGGGCATCCTGACGGCGCTGCAACCGATTGCGGGGCAGTTGTTCGGCGCGCGCCGCGACGCTGCGATTGGCGAAGAAGTGCGACAGGCTTTTTGGCTGGCGGCGGTGTTGTCCGTGATCGGCTTTGTTTGCCTTTACTTCCCGCAGCCGTTGCTGAGTATCGCCGATACCCCGCCTGCCCTGCACGAGCGCACCCTCGCGTATTTGCGCATCCTGTCGCTCGGATTGCCTGCCAGTCTCGCGTTTCGCGTCTATAGCTCGCTCGCGAATGCGGTCGGCAAGCCGCGCCTCGTGATGTTTCTACAAATCGGCGCGCTGGTCCTCAAGTTTCCGCTCAACACCTGGCTCATCTTCGGCGGCATGGGCGTACCCGCGCTCGGCGGTCCCGGCTGCGCGATCGCCAGCACGCTGATCAACTGGCTAATTGCGATCGTCGGCATCACGGTGCTGGTCCGGGTTGATTTTTTCCGGCCGTTCGCCGTGTTTTCGCGGTTCTGCTGGCCGGTGTGGCAACGTCAAAAGGCCCTGCTAAAACTTGGCATTCCGATGGGATTGTCATATTTGATTGAGGTGACGTCATACACCTTCATGGCGCTGTTCATCTCGCACTTTGGCACGACCACGCTTGCCGGCCATCAGATCACGGGGAATATTGGCGCGGTGCTCTACATGACGCCCCTGTCCATTGGCGTGGCGTCGTCGACGCTGGTCTCGCAGGCCCTCGGTGCGCAGCGTTTCGAAGCCGCGCGATTGCTCGCCCGTCACGGCATTGCGCTCGCGTGCGGGATCGCGTGCGTCTATGCCGCTGCGCTGTTCGTGCTGCGGCCCTACGTGCTGGCAGCCTATACGCCGGACAGCCAGGTCGTGGCGGCCGCGATGCCACTCCTGGCGATCGTCGTGTTCTATCACATCTTCGATGCCCTTCAGATCAGCACGGCGTTCGTTTTGCGCGCCTACAAGGTGGCGGTCGTACCGACGGTCATCTACGCGATTGCCTTGTGGGGAATTGGATTGGGCGGCGGTTGCCTGCTCGGTTTTGATATCGGCGGGATTGCGCCCGAGTGGTTGCGCGGCGCGCGAGGTTTCTGGGTGGCGAATTCGGCTAGCCTGGGCGTCGCGGGGGTTGGGCTGTTTCTTTACTGGCAGAGGGTGAGCAGGCGTTATTTGGTGGGAGGGAGGGGTTGAAGTAGGCTTGGGCGTTTGCTGGCAGCACCACCCCTGCAAACAACCATCAATCTCTCTGTAATGTTCTTGTAAAATCGCCCGCGTTTTCGACCAATCCGGAGCGCCCCCGATGTTCAGCGTCATAAAAAGACAAACCAGTACGCTGGTCACCGTGGCCGCCCTCTGCCTGCTGGCAGTTGGCCTGACCGCCGCCACACATCGCGCCGATGCAGCCCGCACGATAAGTGTCTCGCCGCAAGGCAAGGTCACCCAGGTCCGCCAGGTCCTGATCAAGTTCGACGAAGCCATGATCGCCTTCGGCGCTCCAGCGGCCAAGGCGCCGGCGCAAGTGCATTGCAGTGGAGGGGCATCGGCGGGGTCGGCACATTGGATCGACGAAAAAACCTGGGCGTTCGATTTCGCCCAGGACCTGACGCCGGGCATGCGCTGCACGGTCGATCTCGATAACGGCCTCAAGTCGAACGCAGGCAACGCAGTGACGGGGCCGCACCAATTTCGCTTCGAAACCGGCGGCCCGTTTGTCACGAGCATCGAGCCAAGCGGCGATGAAATCGAAGAGAATCAGATCTTCGTACTGCGTATGAACGGCCCGGCAACCGACGCCTCAGCGCTCCAAAACATCTGGTGCGAATCCAACGGACTGGGCAACCGGATTCCCGTCAAAACGATCGATGCCCCGTCGCGCGCCGCCCTTCTCAAACACTTCCACCTCGAAAAAGACAGCGCACGGGTACTGACGCTCGCCTGCCAACAAGCATTGCCCGCCGCGATGAAAATGCAACTCGTCTATGGCGCGGGCGTAACCGGCCCGAGCGGCCTAGCGAATGACGTAGAGAAGCGTTTTGACTTCACCGTCCGCGCCCCCTTCACCGCCAGCTTTTCATGCGAACGCGAAAACGCCAAAGCGCCCTGCACGCCACTGCGACCGCTGAGCATCCATTTCAGCTCGCCCGTGCTGCGCTCCGACGCCGCGAAAATCGTGTTGCACGGGCCGAAAGGCAAGGCTACGCCGACATTCGACCCCGACGAAAAGGACAGTGAAATCAGCACGGTCGAGTTCGCGGCGCCGCTGCCGGAGCGCGCGGAACTGTCGATAGAACTGCCGGCAGGATTGAAGGACGCGAGCGGCCGGGCGCTATCCAACGCCGATCTCTTCCCGCTTAAGACAACCACCGCGCCAATGCCGCCGCTCGCCAAGTTCTCGTCGTCGACCTTCGGGGTCATCGAGCGCTTCGCCGAACCCAACATGCCCGCGATGCTGCCCGTCACGCTGCGTCACGTCGAAGCCGACCTCAAGGTGAATGGCCTGGGCACGGGCAAGTCGAGCGTGGCGAAACTGCGTGTCGATACCGATACCGACATTCGCCGCTGGATGAAAGCCGTCGATCGCTTCGACGGCTACTATTTGCCGCTGTCGCAGATCCAGAAACAGATGCCGCAAGCGCTCAGCAACGGCGCCAAGCCGATGTACGCGCCGAACAGCACCGCGAATGACCCGCAAATCGATGTCCGTTCGTTATCCTTACTTGATAACCAGCCGGGAGTGGAAGCCTTGAGCATTCCCCGAAGCGATCCGAAGACACTGCGACCGTTCGAAGTCGTCGGGATTCCACTCGCGAAACCGGGCTTCTACGTGGTCGAGTTGGCGTCGCCGGCGCTTGGTGCCTCGTTGCTCGGCAAGCAACAGGCAATGTATGTGCGCACCTCTGTGCTTGTCACGAACCTGGGCGTGCATTTAAAGCAAGGTCGGGAAAACAGCGTGGTGTGGGTCACTGCACTCGATAGCGGCAAGCCCGTGCCGAACGCGCAGGTGCGCGTCACCGACTGCAACGGCGACCCGGTTGCCGTCGCAAAAACCGATGCAAGCGGCATAGCGACGATCGGCAAGCCCCTCGTGCCGGTGCGCGCTTGCGATGAAAACAGCATGGACGACTCGGGCTTTTTCGTATCGGCGCGGATCGATGACCCGAAGACCGGCCCGGATATGGCGTTCGTGCGCTCGGAGTGGAATCGCGGAATCGAGTCGTGGCGCTTCAAGGTTCCGACCGACATGAGCCCCGACCGGACCACCCGCGCGACCACCGTGTTCGACCAGACGCTCCTGCGTGCAGGCGAAACGGTGTCGATGAAACACCTGATCCGCGAGGAAAAACAGAACGGTTTCGCGTTCCCGTCGCACCTGCCTTCGCGCGTGACGATCCGGCATCTGGGTAGTGGGCAGACCTACCATCTGCCGCTGACATGGGCCGCCGATCACAGCGCCGATTCGACCTTCCCGATTCCCGCCGCCGCAAAACTTGGCGAATACAGCGTGACGCTGGATGACGGCGCCGTCAGTAATGACAACAGCGGCGGCGATAACGAAGACTCCTCGGGTCACACGAGCATCGAAACGGGCAGCTTTCGCGTAGAGGAATTCCGTTTGCCCGTATTCAAGGGGTCCATCGGCATCAAGGATCAAAAGACCGGGGCGCTGGTGGGCGCGACCGAAGCACCGCTCGCGGTGCAGATCGAATACGTGGCTGGCGGACCCGCTTCGAACCTTCCGGTGCAGGTGTCGGCGTTGATGAAGGAGGCATCGCCGCCATTTGCATCGCAGTTCGAATCGTTTAGCTTCTCACCGTACCAGAAGCCCAGCGACGACGGCGCGAGCGCGCCTTCCACCAGCGACGACGAAGAAAGCAGCGCGCAGGAAGATGCATCGTCGGCGAAGCTTATCGCCGATAAAGTCGCCCTCACGCTCGACCGCAACGGCACGGGCGCCCTGACGGTCAAGTCGCTGCCCGTTGTGCAAGCGCCGAAACGGCTCGCTCTGGAAGCCACCTTCGCCGATCCGAACGGCGAGATCCAGACATTGCACGGCGATGCCACGCTATGGCCCGCCGCGGTCGCGGCTGGCATCAAGGCGGGCGAGTGGGTATCGGTGGGCAATGCGGTGCCGGTTCAGGCGCTGGCCGTCGATCTGCAAGGCAAACCACGAGCCGGAATTGCGCTCGAAATTCGCGGCGTTGCGCGCACCGTGACGAGTTCGAGGAAGCGCATGGTCGGCGGCTTCTACGCCTATGACAACCACACGGCGACGAAGGACCTGGGCACGCTGTGCAGCGGCAAAAGCGACGACCACGGCCTGCTCGCCTGCAATGCCACGCTCAAGGAGGCCGGCAATGTCGACTTGATCGCGACGGCGAGAGACGGCGATGGACGCGTGGCGAACGCGACCACCTCCGTCTGGGTCACGCGCGAGGATCCGCTCTGGTTCGGCGGCGAGAACACGGACAGGATCGACGTGTTGCCCGAGAAGACCTATTACGAACCGGGCGAGACCGCACGCTTCCAGGTGCGCATGCCGTTCCGTTTCGCAACCGCGTTGGTAGCGGTGGAGCGCGAGGGAATCGTGGAAACGAAGGTCATGGAACTGGATGGCAAGAATCCGACCATCGACCTGAAGGTAAAAGACACGTGGGGACCGAACGTCTATGTATCCGTGCTCGCCATTCGCGGCCGGATTCACGAGGTACCGTGGTATTCGTTCTTCACATGGGGCTGGAAAGCGCCGCTCGATTGGGCGCACGCATTCTGGTACGAAGGCCGTCAATATGAAGCGCCTACGCCGCTTGTCGATTTATCGAAGCCGGCGTTTCGATACGGCCTGGGCGAGATCAAGGTCGGCACGACGGCGCACAAGCTCGGCGTGAGCGTTACCACCGATGCCGCGTCGTACACGGTGCGTTCGAAGGCGCATGTGAAGGTCCATGTGACGCTGCCAGGCGGCAAGCCCGCGCCGGCGGGAACGCAAATCGCGCTCGCGGCCGTGGACGAAGCGTTGCTCGAACTGATGCCCAATCAAAGCTGGAACGTGCTCGATGCCATGTTGCAACGGCGCGCGTATGGCGTGGAAACATCGACGGCGCAAATGGAGATAGTCGGACGCCGTCACTTCGGACGCAAAGCGGTGGCGGCAGGCGGTGGTGGCGGTTTAAGCGCGACCCGCGAGCTCTTCGATACGCTCCTGCTGTGGAATCCGCGCGTGACGCTTGACGCCAACGGCGACGCGTCGGTCGATGTACCGCTCAACGACGCGCTCACGCGCTTTCGTATCGTGGCCATTGCGGCTGTCGGTGCGGGACAGTTCGGCACGGGCAGTGTATCGATACGCAGTACGCAAGACCTGCAACTGATCTCCGGCTTGCCGCCGCTCGTGCGCGTCGGCGATCAGTTCCGCGCGCAGTTCATGC
>NZ_JBAUSA010000299.1:0-8596 GCF_049581465.1 Caballeronia sp.
CAAAGACCTAAAATGTCCGACGACGACACTTAGGTATTCGCGGTTTGAACGCGTTTCTTTGCTTCGTTTCTTTTCGCGTTTGAAAAGAAATGAAGTCCCGCCCCGGATAGGGGCTAACAGTAATAAGCAAGAAAATACTACTTATGCAGAACGACCACGCGAGAAGAAGGACTCAACCCTAGCCCCACACTCTCCGCGAGCAGCACCCCCTACTGCCCCTGAGCATCAGCCCCCCCGCATTCATATTGCTTAGTCGCCACCGTAGTGCCCCGTTCACTCAACGACACACTCAACAAACACCGCGAAGCAGCGTCACGCTTAGTAGTAACCAAAGACAATCGATGCGGTTGACCCGCGAGAACCCTGACATTGCCACCTTGCACCACGCTCGACGTTCCCGCCGAACTCGACGTCGTGAGCTTGACGTCATAATGCAAGTCAAGGTCTTCAGCTGACCTTACATACGGAATCAACGTAGTCATGCCCTGTTGCACCGACGTCTCAAGCCATACGCTTAAATCTGTTGCAGGTAACATGGCGCACTCCATCGCCCAGCGGGCATTTCGACCCGCTGAGCTGTCAAAGCAGTATTGGATTAGTGCTGTGTGATGCTTGCGTAGTGGCTGTTGCCAGACTGGCTGACGGTCGCGCGGTCACCCGTGCCGCTCTGCGACGTGTATGCAGTATTCGACGAGCCGTTTTGTCCGATCGATGCTGTTTCGAAACTGCCGTTCTGATACGTGTTGGCGTAGTTGCCGCTGCCGTTTTGAGCCACGGTTGTGGTCGAGCTATAAGCCGCTTCCTGAGCCAGATCGGCGGTGTTGTTGTTGCCCACTTGGTTCACTGACGCCGTGTTATACGAACCATTGCTTTGGTTGATGTCTGCGCCATTCGACGTTCCGCTTTGCGCGACCGAAGTCGTGTCATGCTTCTCGTTGTACTGGGTGACGCTGGCCGAGTTCGTCGTGCCGTTCTGGCCGATGTTGGTCGTGTTGTAGCCGCCGAACGTGGTTTGCACGTTCGCCGCGTTCTGAGTTCCGTCCTGGTTGATTGCGACAGTGTTCGAGGTCGTCGACGATTGTGCGACGCTCGCCGAATTATTGTAGTACGCCTGATTGACGCTGACCGTATCGTAGCTGGAGTTGCTTTGATTGATCGTCGCTGACTGTGCCGTGTCATATTGATTTACCGTCGCTGTTTCATGATTCGATGCAGCCGATGCCGAAACGGAGAAACCAATTGCCAGTGCTGCGCTTACGACGAACGAGATGTGCTTGAGTTTCATTGTTATTCTCCAAAGGTTAGGCAAAGTGTAATAGCGTCGTCAGTGGCCTAGTGCTGAACGACGGTTGCAGTTCCGCCATTGCCAGTCTGCTGAATGGCAATAGAGTTCCGCGAGCCGCTCTGGATGACCTGAGCGGAGTTTCCGTTTCCTACTTGTTGGATGGCGGCCGAATTCCCCGAACCGTTTTGAGCGATCGAACTAGCGTTGCCGTTGCCCGACTGCAGCGTCGAGGCACTGTTGCCATTTCCGCGTTGCGAAGATGACACCTGATTTCCATAGCCCGCCTGATTGACGAGCATTGCGTTCTGAATGCCTGCCTGAAAGATCGACGCGACGTTGCTTCCACCGGCCTGCGTGACGAACGCCGCGTTACTACGGCCATCCTGATCGATCACTGCCGACTGGGACGAGCCGGTTTGCGTAATGCGAGCGACGTTCCCGCCCATGGCGAACGCAGGTTCGTCCGGGCCGAGATCAAACGCAGGCGCGGGATCCGCGAAACAGGTTGCGGCAAGTCCCGCGAGCGAAAGGATGCCGCCGCACAGGAACACATGCGACGATCTCGCGTACCGATTTACATTAGCCAAGGGTCACTCTCTCATCGTTTTAAACTTCAGGCTGAACAGATTTTCAAAGCGTCGGTGTGCCCGATGTTGCAGGCGGCGGCACCTTGACTTCAGCCTGATTGAAAATGCCGTTACTCTGCGCGGCGTATTTCTGAATGATCGGGTCGTACCAATCTCCAGCGGTCTTGAGGTCCCACGTGTGCGTACTGATCCCCTGCACGATCAGGTGTACGACAGCCGCCTCGATTGCCTCCCGTACGCACAGTTGCTGGGGTTCGTTGTAGGTCAGGCCGGCTTCGACCTGCAGCAGGTTTTGATAGCCGACGAATTTGTAGACACCTGCCGTCAACTCATAGGAGTAGATGGTCTTGGTCGTTGAGACGCTATTTAGCACCTGACCATTACGGATATCGACCGCGCGCAACGCGATGGTTACCTGATCGACCCGGTACTGCGTCGCAGCTCCGATGCCGAGGTAATTGACGCCCAGGCCACCGGTTCTAAGATTCGTGTCATAGCCAACGATGCCGCCTTCGATAATGACGTTCGCGGGCGTCAGGGCGCCGATCGCCGCGATCGGATGCCCCTTGTCGGCGGGCGTCTCGAGGGCACGCACGATTTTTCTTTCGGTCAACAAATCCTGCAGGTTCTCGCGCTCGACCGGCACGAACCAGTTAGAGGTGCGAAGCGCATCGACTAGCATCGACGCAGCGCCCTGAGTCACCTCGGCTGAAAATGAACTGTCCGGCGAAGGCTTGTATTGACCGGTCTGATCGCGAAAACCGTAGACGGCCGCGACCATCTTTCCCTTGGGTGGCGGCAACTTGGCGAGATCGCGAGTGAATTGCGTCGCCGGCGTCAACTGCGCGTTGTCGAAAACGGGCACTGGACTCGCGCACCCTGTCATCAAGACCCCAAGGAGCAAAGCGCCACTTGCCGCCCCTGCCAACCGTCCGATGCGCGCGTACCGCAGCACGCCGATCATTGGCCCACCTGGAACGTCGTGGTCTGTCCGGTGGTCGTGTCGGTGGTCGTCACCTGAAGCTGAGTGCTGCTTAGATTAGAAACGGTGACCGTGAATTGTCCTGTCGTAATGGTTCCGGGTTGCAATGTTCCATTGGGCCCGATAATCGACGAGCTAACCGATGAGGCAAGCCGCGACAAGATGGCTTGTTCCAGCTGAGTATTGAACTGATCGAGCGGCGTCTGCGTGGCTGAACCCGGCACCGAAACGGCCGGCGCCTGATGCTTGTTGACCGCATCTGCGGTTGAGAGCAGATAGGCACCATTGTCCGCATCACCCCCAAACGTGGGGTTCACGGGCGTGTATATCAGAGAACCGGCGCTGGCAATCTGCGCTGAGAGGGCGAACGCTGCCGCGATCGCTGTTTTCGATCTTAGAGTTATCATTTCTTATTCCCGAACTACATTTCGTCGGATGCGAGATCCTGATCTTTGAAAAGCAACCGATCGAGGTCGGCTTGCACTAAGTTGTCGTAGGTTGTATTGGCTGCCCGCTCGCCGATTGATCTCACGTTAGTGCGCGTTGGCGGAAGAAACGCCTCGAACAGGCGCCGATGCTCAAATTCAACCCAGACGAGACTTCCCCAACGTGCCGATGGCCGCTCGTAGATCGACACGTTGTAGCGATCCGACAGCGGCACGTCGCGCCATGCGGACACGAACGAGTTATAGAAGTCCTGGCCGACCAGCGTGACGACCTCATTGGTTACGATGCCGCGGACTGCGTCGTCGAGAGGCCGTTTATCGACTATGGTCGGGGGGTTATCGCCGCGCATCGGCGTATTGCTGCTCTTGCCTTGTGGCGTGGTCGAAGCCGATAGCGGGTTCTTCGCATCAAAATCGCGGGCCGAGCCATTGCCCGTTGCGTTAGATGTGCTATCCGAGAGAGGAGGGGCGGCGGGCGTGATCGATTGACTGAACGCCGGCGTAAAGAAAATCCCGAAGGTTGCGCAGAGTGAAAAAGAGGTTGAAACGAAAATGAATCTTGAAATGCGCCAACGGCTGTCGCCAGTCAACGCGAGCCCTTCTGTGTTGCTCATACTACGTTCCCCGACTTCTAGACTTTTAATTATTGATTTGCGGCAAGCTACCTTTCAATAATTGTATGAGCATAAGTCGTGCCAAGCTATATAGGACGGGCATCACAAGGACGGTGAGCGTTTCCCGTTTTTGGTGCGATTAAAAAACGTTACATTTTTGATAAAAGCACGATAGCTCAGAACTATTGCTAAATTAACAAGCAATAGTGGAAAGGAAATATAAATATTAGAAAAATGGAGATGTAATGTAATACGAGTATTTATTACATTTTATATTGATTTATTTAGATAATTTTCGAAATACGCGTAAATTCGCGCATCGAATTAGAAAAAAACCGGCGTTTGCAGTTGATTACGACGGTCTTTTAATACGTTACATAGGGTAGGGATGGCGGTAAAACACTAGCGTCGAGGCGCCGTCGGTCCGTCTGACATGAGATAGTTTTAAACCACCCCCAACCTCCACCCCCGAACGCCCAGGTCGAGTTTTGCCGGAAATACTGTATGCGTGTACAGTATCGAAATTATCGACTTGCGTCGCAAAAACGCCCGTCCAACGGCGCTTTGCTTCCTGCGCGCTGCACTTCGATCCACGCCCGTGGACGAACTAACTCATTGAACCGGTTAGGAAAATTGGCATCCAACAACGCAATCCGCATTCGCGGTGCTCGCCAGCACAATCTCAAGAACATCGATCTGGACCTGTACACGGGTCAGATGACCGTGGTTACGGGGCCATCGGGATCGGGTAAATCCAGCCTCGTCTTCGATACGCTCTACGCCGAGGGCCAGCGTCGTTACGTTGAGACATTCAGTGCGTACGCCCGGCAATTCCTGGACCGCATGGACCGTCCGCAGGTGGACCGCGTGGACGGCGTGCCGCCGGCGATCGCTATCGACCAGACCAATCCCGTGCGCAGTTCGCGTTCGACGGTCGGCACGATGACCGAGCTGAACGATCACCTGAAGCTGTTCTATGCGCGCGCAGCCGAACTCTTCGACAAGCAAACGTCCCATCAGGTCAGGCACGACACGCCCGAGACGATCTACGTCGAACTGCTCGAGCGAACGAAAGCCCAGGATCCGCGTATCGCGATCACCTTTCCGGTGGAGCTGCCAGAATCCGCGAGCGACGACGAAGTTGCGCAATGGCTTTCCGCCAGCGGCTACACGCGCGTGCAGGCCAAGCGCCACGTCAACGGCCGGCAGATGCTCGACGTGGTCGCGGACCGGTTCCGGTTGCAGAACACGGAGCGTTCGCGAGCGCTGGAAGCGATCGAAGGCGCGCTACTCCGGGGAACCGGCCGTGTGAACGTGTACGTGCTCGAAGATGAAGTCGAACCCGTGATCTGGCGCTTTTCGACTGGCCTGCACAGCCCGGAAAGCGATATCCGCTATGCCGATCCGCAGCCGGGGCTGTTCTCCTTCAACTCGGCATACGGCGCGTGCGAGACGTGCCGCGGTTTCGGTCGCGTGATCGGCGTGGACCTCGGCCTTGTCATCCCCGACGAGCGAAAGACCCTGCGCGGCGGCGCGATCAAGACACTGCAAACACCTGCGTGGAAGGAAAATCAGGACGACCTGCTTCGGTTTGGCGCCAAGGCGGGCATCAGGCTCGGCGTGCCCTATAGCGAGTTGACGCAAAAGGAACGGGATTGGGTGATTGGCGGCTCGCCTGACTGGTCGGGCAAGTGGCAAAGCGAGTGGTATGGCGTGCAGCGTTTTTTCGATTACCTCGAATCGAAGGCCTACAAGATGCACATTCGCGTGCTGCTATCGAAATATCGCAGCTACACGAAATGTCCGACCTGCGAAGGCGCGCGCCTGAAGACCGAGGCGCTGCTATGGCGCCTGGGGACTAAGGAGCAAGCCGATGCGGTGCTTCCCCCGGCCGATCGTTTCCTGCCCAACGGCACGCAATGGTCGCGGGCGCAGCTCGAAAGCCTGCCCGGGTTGACGGTGCACGACCTGATGTTGATGCCTATTGAACGCATCCGCCGTTTCTTCGACTCGCTGACACTGCCCAGCACGTTGCTCGACGACGCGCTCAAGCTCCTGCACAACGAAGTCCGCACGCGCCTGAAATATCTCTGCGATGTCGGCCTCGGCTATCTCACGCTGGACCGCCAGAGCCGCACGCTTTCCGGTGGCGAGGTGCAGCGAATCAACTTGACGACTGCGCTGGGCACGTCACTAGTCAACACGCTTTTCGTTCTCGATGAACCCAGCATCGGCTTGCATCCGCGCGACCTGAATCGCATTGTCGAAGCCATGCATCGGCTGCGCGACGCCGGTAACACGCTCGTGGTCGTGGAGCATGATCCGTCGGTGATGCTCGCGGCGGATCGGCTTATCGACATGGGTCCGGGACCGGGCGAACGTGGCGGCGCGATCGTCTATGACGGCTCGCCGAACGAGATCCAGAACAGCGATACGCTCACAGGCGCCTATCTTGGCGGCCGCAAGCATGTTGCGCACGCGTCCAACTGGCAACGCCGAGCCGTGGATGCCGGCACGCCGCGCCTCGTGCTCGAGGGCGCGACCCAGCACAATTTGCAGGACGTGACCGTCGAGATCCCGCTGCAGCGGCTGGTGTGCGTGACGGGCGTATCGGGCTCGGGTAAATCGACGCTGATCCAGGACGTGCTGGCACCCGCGCTGCAACGGCATTTCGGCAAGGCGACGGAAACGCCGGGCGCGTTTCGCGCGTTGAAGGGCGCTGACGCCTTGAGCGAAGTCATCTTCGTTGATCAATCGCCGATTGGCCGCACCGCGCGCTCGAACCCGGCGAGTTATGTCGGCGCGTTCGACGAGATTCGCAAGCTCTTCGCGAAGGCGCCGCTGGCCGCGCAGCGCGGCTATAGCGCGGGCACGTTCAGCTTTAACTCCGGCGATGGCCGCTGCCCGACATGCGGCGGCTCGGGCTTTGAACACGTCGAAATGCAGTTCCTGAGCGACGTTTATCTGCGTTGCCCGGATTGCGATGGACGGCGTTATCGGGCGGAAATCCTGGATGTGCAGATCGAGCGCGCAGGGAAGTCGCTGAGCGTGGCCGACGTGCTGGAATTGACCGTTAGCGAAGCCGTCGCGTGCTTTGCAAAGGACAAGGAAGTTCTGCGGGTACTACAACCTATTGTCGATGTTGGTCTGGAGTACGTAAAACTTGGCCAACCGGTTCCAACGCTGTCCGGCGGCGAAGCACAGCGTCTGAAGCTGGCGGGCTTCCTGGCGGAAACGGCACAAGCGGCAGGGAACAAGCCGGGCCGGCTATTCATGTTCGACGAACCCACCACCGGCCTCCATTTCGACGACATCGCCAAGCTGATGCAGGCGCTAAGACGCCTGCTTGAACGGGGCCATTCGCTGATCGTGATCGAGCACAACCTCGACGTGATCCGCGCTGCCGACTGGATCATCGACCTGGGTCCGGAAGGGGGGGACGCAGGCGGCCTCGTGGTGTGCGTCGGCACGCCGGACGACGTGTCCGCGTGCGAACAGTCGCACACGGGCAAGGCATTGCTCGACTACGAAGAATCGATGCAGCCCGGCGCCGCGCAAAAGCGTGCCTCGGGCGTGCCGCTGCAGCTCGCCGCTGAAGTCGCGGCGGCGCGGCGCGCGCTGCAGGGCGAGGACGTGGTGCGCATTGTGAACGCGCGTGAGCACAACCTGAAATCGCTCGATGTCGACATTCCGCACGGCAAGTTCAACGTCATCACGGGCGTGTCCGGGTCAGGCAAATCGACGCTTGCCTTCGACATCCTGTTCCACGAAGGCCAGCGCCGCTACCTTGAATCGCTGAATGCCTACGCGCGGTCGATCGTGCAGCCGGCAGGACGCCCGGAGGTGGACGCCGTGTACGGCATTCCGCCGACGGTTGCGATCGAACAGCGTTTATCGAGGGGTGGTCGCAAGAGCACCGTGGCAACAACGTCCGAGGTCTGGCACTTCCTGCGGCTTCTCTACGTGAAGCTCGGCATCCAGCACTGCATCCACGATGGCGCGCCCGTCGCCGCGCAGAGCGTCGAATCGATCCTGGCGCAGATCGTGCGCGATTTCAAAGGCCAGCACATCGGCCTGCTCGCGCCGCTCGTGGTCAATCGCAAGGGTATTTACACCGATCTCGCGAAGTGGGCAAAAACACGTGGCCATACACATTTGCGCGTGGACGGCGAGTTCCTTTCCGTCGATCCGTGGCCGAAGCTCGACCGCTTCAAGGAGCACACCATCGAGTTGCCGGTGGGCGACCTGATCGTCAGCGCGGACGAAGAAGCGTCATTGAAGGCGATGCTCGAAGAGACGCTCGAACTCGGCAAGGGCGTGATGCATTTGCTCGCGCCGCTCGATGGCCTGCATGGTGCGCTGAACGGCGGCACGAAGGGCACGAAACACGTCGGTGAGCTAAAGGTATTCTCCACCAAGCGCGCCTGCCCGGTGTGCGGCACGAGTTATCCGGAACTCGATCCGCGCATGTTCTCGTACAACAGCAAGCACGGCTGGTGCCACACGTGCGTAGGCACGGGCTTGAAACTCACCCGCGAACAGCGCGAAGTCTACGACGACACGGTGCTCGCAGAAGACGGTGGCCGTGGCCGCGAGCAGACGATTCCATCGGCGGAACAGGAACCGGACGATGTCGGCGACCAGCCGTGCCCGGACTGCGGCGGCACGCGCCTGAACGAGGT
>NZ_JBAUSA010000300.1:0-7150 GCF_049581465.1 Caballeronia sp.
TAGCTTCACCGATTTATGGCGTCACGATTCCAAATGGCTATCGAAAGTGGGAAATGATCGCACCGGCACAAGAAGCAGCGCCGCTCGACGAGTTGCGCGTTGTCCTCGGCAACCCGACTGCGGTCAAGGCGATCGAAAATTCCACCCTTCCGTACCCCGAGGGTACTGTGCTTGTTAAGCTCGCGTACAAGCGCAAGCAGCCTGATAAGTTACCGTCCGCAACTATGCCTGGACAGCCGACTACTGTTCAGGTGATGGTCAAAGACTCGCGTAAGTACGCGTCGACCGGGGGCTGGGTTTTTGGACGTTTTATTAACGGCGTACCGGCTGACGAGGCACAGCATCAGACATGCTTTGCGTGTCATGCGGCGCACGCGAAAGATCAAGACTACGTATTCACGCGGTTTGCTGCCTGAGTCCATTGAGTGAACGGACGGACGCTCTTCGACGGTTCGTCGATGCCTCAGCGCTCGGCGTTTCGACACGATATGGACCACTAACAACCGCATCATTCTCCGCCGTCGTTCAGTCAATAAAAACCTACCAGGGACTTAACGGAGGTCGTTGCCGCGACGTCGCGCGACGATCCTCTGCGAGCTGTTCAAAACGCCACTGCCGCTCGGCCCGCTGCGCATGAAGGTATCGTAAGCACCCAAGACCTGACCATTCTCAGCAAGCACCTCGACTAGCCGAATGGGCCGACCGGTCTTACGCTCGATCACTTCAATCCGGGGTCCTGTGGGTTTCCCCATCCAGCGCTCTGCCCACTGGTTCAGAAAGATGATCACGGGATAGGTATCGAGCCCCTTTTGCGTCAGGCGGTACTCGACCGCTCGACCATCACCCGCAACCTTATGCTTGGACAGGATGTCCGCCTCGACCAGTTTGGCGAGCCGGTCAGCGAGAACGTTTGCCGCAATGCCCAGATGCTCGCTGAATTCGTCGAATCGCCGTATGCCGTGAAAGGCACTGCGGAGGATGACAAGCGTCCATTTGTCACCCATTTGCTCAACTGCCTGGGCGACTCCGCAATCAACGTCTGCAAAGGAGCTTCTCGTCATTCTGCGGTACCTGCGACTGTAAAATTGCGATTATATCACTTTCGTTAAAAAACAGATCTATGCGGCCACCAATATGTCAACCCGGAGGAATCACGGGGTCGGCTGCCCGGTCGAGTTTTTTCTCTGGGCGCCGTGAAGGTTAGCTAAAACGCCTTACAGACGCGGTCAAAAGTCGAGGTCAGTCGGTCTCCAGCCCCGGAACGCTCCGGATCATGCTCAGAATTGCTCGAAACCGTTTCTGTACAGACAAAGGACCTTTCTGCAATCTAGATTGCTTAAAGAAAGTTACATCACTAGAGTGGACCTCATGCCGTTACGAGACGTAGGGCCACACGGAAGAGCTGGATTTGCTCAGGAATCGGGGCCACGGCGTACAGCACAAAGAACCTCCGCCAGTCGAGCTGCACGGATTTTCCCGGCGCAGAGTCGCTCAGCGAGCATAAAGATAGGAGACGAAAACGTATGTCGACTTTGCCTGTTCCAGCCTCTCGGGCTGGTCAATCAGTCTCGTGTCCCGGCAATTTGGGATTACTACTTCCGCAAGCCGCGACGAGATTTGGCGATCAGCCAGCACTTTACTTTGAAGGACTCTGGTCGAGTTATCGAGAGCTTGACCGTGATAGCAGCCAATTCGCCGATGGCCTGTCCAGCCTCGGAGTGGGACCGAAGAGCCGTGTTGTCCTCCACGTCGCGAATTCGCTGGATTGGATCGTTGCCTACCACGGGGTGTTGAAAACCGGCGCAGTCGTCGTTCCAGTCGATTTCATGCTCACGGCCGAGGAAGTAATTTTTATTGCTCGCGACTGCGATGCCACGGTTCTTATCAGTGGTCTCGAAGATCCTGCAGCGCTCGAGCAAGTCCGTAGCGAGGCGTCGCTCCCGACACTGGTTTTATCTTCCGGGGCCGCCGAAGTCAGCAATGCCGTCCGGCAGTCAGACCTGATAGAACAAGGAGACACCCTCTTTCCGCCAGTCGAAACCCACCTCGACGAGCTTGCCTGCATCAGTTATACGTCGGGCACGACGGGCAAGCCCAAAGGCGTGATGCTGTCTCATCGAAACATACTGCTTGGCGCAGCGCTGACGGCTCAAGCGCACTGCCGCACTGCCGATGACGTGTTCCTGTCGGCATTGCCGCTCACCCATGTCTACGGTAACAACATCATTCACGCAAGCATCCTGGTCGGCGGCCGCTTCGTATTGCTGCGGCGTTTCGATTCCGAGGCTGCGCTGTCTTCCATCGAGGCGCATCGGGTCACCATGTTTGAGGGCGTCCCGACGATGTACTTGCGCATTCTGTCCCACTCACGCCGGGAAAAGCACGACCTTCGATCACTGGTCCGATGTACGGTGGGAGGACAAACCATGCCGCTCGGAAAAATACCCGAAGTGGAGCGGCTCCTGGGATGTCCGCTCGTTGAGCTTTGGGGTATGACCGAGCTCGCAGGAACGGCGGCAACTCATCAGGTTACCGAACAAGGACCGCATGGTTCGATTGGCCGAGCCCTGCCGGGTATGGAGGCTTGCATCATGGCGGACGCAGGACGCTCACACGATCCTCAAGGCAACACTGGGGAGCTCTGCATGCGCGGGCCGTTGGTGATGCAGGGGTACCTCAACCGGCCGGAGGCGACCGCGGAAGCCATCGATGCGGACGGATGGCTGCACACGGGAGACCTTGCGACAACCGATGCGGCCGGCTACCTGTACATCGCAGGTCGCACCAAGGACATCATCATTAGCGCGGGCTACAACATCTATCCCACCGAGGTCGAAGCAGCGATAGCACAACATCCATCCGTGGCGATGGTCGCCGTCGGTAAATCGCTGGACGCGGAAAAAGGCGAGATTGCCGTTGCTTACGTCGTGCTGAAACCGGGTCATGTCGCGCTGGCGGGGGAGATAGAGCAGACGGCCCGTGACCGGCTTGCGCCGTATAAGGTTCCTCGTCGCGTTGTGTTCGTCGAGGACCTCCCGAAGAACGGATCAGGAAAAATCATGCGACATCGTCTCGAAGAAGCAAAGCCGATATCCGACATGGCACCTGCGGCATCGCAGGCACGCTATCAGTTCATCAAGACGGAAGTCGTCGATCAAATCGGCATTGTCGTGATGCACGGTCCCAAGGGCATTAATGCGTTGAACGAAACCATGATTCTCGAGATCGGCGACGCGCTTCACCGGTTTGACCGCGACCCGACGATACGATGCATGATCCTTCGCGCTGGAACGCCCAAATACTTTTCCGTTGGGGCTGACATCAACGAAATGGCGTCGCGAACCCTCACCGAGGCAATCGATGAAGACTTCTTTACCTTCGGTTGGGCACGCATCGGCCAATGCCGCAAGCCCCTCATTGCGGCTGTCAGCGGATTAGCTCTTGGCGGCGGTTGCGAACTGGCGCTGATGAGTGACGTGATTATCGCCAGCGATACGGCTCAGTTCGGACTGCCGGAAGCGCGCTTGGGCATATTCCCTGGTGCAGGCGGCACGCAACGACTGGTCCGGCAGATCGGGAAGTCCAAAGCAATGGAAATGATCCTGACAGGCGAGGTCAATCTCACCGCTGCGGAGGCTCTTTCATCAGGTCTTGCGGCGCGCGTCGTTCCGGCGGGGAACCTATACGCTGCGGCACTTGAATTGGCAAAAAAGATCGGCGCCAATTCAACATTGACAGTCCGGATGGCAAAAGAATCAATTAACAGAGCTTATGAAAGCTCGCTGGGGGAGGGCCTGCTGTTCGAGCGCAGGCTGTTCTACGCGTCGTTGGCTACCGATGAAAAAGCCGAGGGCACAAGGGCATTTCTAGAGCAGCGTCAACCGGTTTTCCATGACCGGTAGGGTTTGCCGAAGGATGGATTGATCGACGTGCGGCGTGCGACGTCCGGCAACCCAGCCCGCAAAGTTTATTCGATTATAGATAGCATTACTAATGGAATTTATTATGGACCTCATTGCATCTCATGGCAGCAAGCCGGTCGACGAATTGCAAGCAGTCGATTCGAATGGCAAGAACGATGTGAACGCCTCATTCGTGAGACGTCTGCTCGCTACGCTAGTCGGCCGGGGACTCGCACTGGTGAGATGGCGACCTGCCGCGCTGTCGTTGCCCGGGCGAGCAACTGGCGCGGATACCGACCTGGTTGGGCTCGGTGACATGTTGCTTTCCCGTCGCGGGGAGGCTTCGGGGGTTGCCATCGCCAAACGCCTGTTGAGGGCCTACACCCGTGCGAATGAGGATTCCCGCATTCAATTCCTTCGTTCGCTTGCCGTTCGTTTCGGACCAGATCTTGAAAAGGTAAAGGCAGCCGCAAATGTTTTCCTGTCTGCCGGCACCCCAGAGGCCGCGCAGGCGTTGCATGTTGCCGCAGAGCCCCGGCGTCAGGAATTGTTCCGGCGACTTAACCTGGCACCAGACGGGACGGCGGCCCTCATCCGGATGCGCGAGGAGCTCTTGAGTCATATAAACGCTGGTAGCAGGCTGGAGGCAGTGGATGCGGACATCCTTCACCTATTTACCGCCTGGTTCAATCGAGGCTTCCTGCTGGCACGTCCGATCGACTGGACAACACCGGCTCATATTCTGGAAAAGATTATCCGGTACGAGGCTGTCCATCAGATACAGGATTGGCAAGACCTGCGCCGCCGTATCGAACCGTCGGACAGGCGATGTTTTGCGTTTTTTCACCCATGCCTGCTCGACGAACCCCTGATTTTCGTAGAGGTAGCACTGACTCGTGACGTTCCAGCAGCGATTGGACCGCTGCTGGCTGCAGAGCGCGAGCCAATGCCCGCGACAGAAGCCACCACGGCTGTCTTTTACTCCATCTCGAACTGCCAGGTAGGGTTGCGCGGCATCTCGTTCGGCAATTTCCTGATCAAACAGGTTGCCGAAGAACTGAAAAAGTCCCTCCCTTCGATATCAAGGTTTG
The DNA here is from genome assembly GCF_049581465.1 of Caballeronia sp. Lineage (GTDB taxonomy): Bacteria > Pseudomonadota > Gammaproteobacteria > Burkholderiales > Burkholderiaceae > Caballeronia. The sequence continues at coordinate 4,994 of NZ_JBAUSA010000300.1, forward strand.
TGACGCTTTCGCCCGTACCAGGATTCAGTCGCTGGCTGGACAAGGAGCGTCAGTCTGTCGAATCGACCGCTTTTTCGCCGGAAGACCGGGAGAAGCTCAAGGCGCTTGACGAGCCGGAATGGTTTGCAAGTCAAGAACAACTCGACGCGTTGCGCGGGCCTTTGCTGAGGGGTGCAGCTTATTATTTCCTGTACGCCAAGGCACTGATTGGCCGGCCACTGGATCCTGTTGCACGCTTCCACCTAGGTAACGGGGCACGACTTGATCGCCTTAATCTGCTTGGTGATACGTCACAGAGGGGAATCAAGCAGTCGAAGGGCTTGATGGTGAACTATCTGTATGACCTCAAGGTGGTCGAGAAAAATCACGAGCTTTACGCGGATACCGGAGAGGTCGTGGCATCTCCGATCGTCCGTCGGCTACTGGCTCATGACGCAGCTTGAAACTATGGTTCCTTGCCGCAGCATTTCCGTTGGAATGTCGCCGCCGTGACAGGTCTGAGACATTCCATTCAATCGAAGTACACGATCCTTAAAGTAGGAGCACAGCGATGCGTTTACCACTACTCCCGCCGACCAGTCTGTCGGGCGAACAAAAAGAACTCTACGACGACATCATGAAGGTCGTTAGCAAGAATTTTGGAAGCTTTACCGTCATGCGAAAGGATGGTGCGCTGATGGGGCCGTTCAATGCCATGCTGCACTTCCCGGCGTTTGGTCGGGCCGCCTGGGCCATGAACAGGACGATGTATGACCATACTGTGCTGCCGAAATCCGTGCTGCAGATAGCAGTACTGGTTACCGGGACGCGACTCGGTTCCAGGTTCCAGATCTATGGGCATGAACACCTGGCAAAGGACGCTGGTGTCCCAGCCGCCAAGATCGCGACGATCGTCGCGGGAGAGCGCCCGACCGATCTGACCCGGGAAGAATCGGTCGCTTACGACGTTGCGGCCGCCTTGAATCGAGGCGCTCCTTTGCCTGAGACGATCTACCAGGCGGGTGTCGAAGCGTTCGGCAAGCAGGGCATGGGAGAAATCATCTACCTGGTCGGCTGTTTCCACCTGGTCGCTATTGTTCTCAATGGCTACGATGTTTCCGTACCCGATCGCGATAATGAGGATGGCCGCAACTGAGACCCCGCCTGAATCATTCGAGCAAGTCGACTTGCGCGGCGCAATCGAAGTGACCTTGGTTGCATTGTGTAAAAAGTGAATTGAGGCTAGCGATGTTTGTGCCGTCGAAGTTCAGCGTCAGTTTGGATCCAGGAAGACGCCGCGCAGTACTTCGCTGACGAAGGGTTTGACCTTGCGATCCGCGTCCGCGCTCCCACCCGATTCACGTGTGGCAAAGCGAATGCGTGCATCCATTTTTGTGTTTCTCTAACTATATAGGTCCTATCATGAATAACAATCTGATCTCCTTTTCGAAAACGACGGCAACTTTTGTCGCGACCGGCGCATGCTTTCTCGTAGCGATATATCTGGGGGCGTGGGTGACAATTTTGGTGCATTAGGGCAGCAGAGGTAGCACTCGAGGCTGAAAAATAGGCCTCACGTTGCTGGTACGACTCGCGCAAGACGCGTGCGATGAAGCATTCCAAGTCGCTCTATCACGGCTACAGTTTTCCAGCGGCGGCCATCACTTGAGCCGTCGCGAGGCCAGTCGGCATTGCGGCAGAGTTGGGCCGCGAAGCGACTGCGATCTTGAGTGTAGCGGTTGCACCGATGCAGACCGGAGCAGCACCATGCTTGCACTCGATTGGCGAAAGTGTCGGTGTTTCAGTACGGTCAAACTTGCGAGAGTTGCCGGGCTTTGTTCGCAAATATGGAGGACTACGTGGGGATTGCGTCCGGCGGTGCGCGAAACCACCGGCGTGTGGACATGCCCCGCGACCACTCATAGGGACGATTCAATGTCGCTCATCGATTTCTCTCCTCATTCATGACTTTACCGCCACTTACGCGCCTCTCGCCAATTGCCCAGTGGAGAGCTGCTGATTCCGCTGCGTTAAGAAATTCAACAAACCATCGACTCCGTGCTGTGCGATCTGATCGGCGAACTGCTGCTTTTGGTTGCTTCCGTTGTTGGGCATTAAAGGCACAAGCATTTTTTTAGGAGCGTCAGAATGGACGTATGGCTCGTTACTGCTCTTGGG
>NZ_JBAUSA010000301.1:0-1713 GCF_049581465.1 Caballeronia sp.
GAAGCTCGGGAACGTAGCGTCGCTTCGGCAAGAGTCACTGCGCGCGACCGATAGACCACCTTGAGATTCGCGAGCACCCGCTCGCGCGAGACGATGGCGACCACAACGGGCTGAGAGAAAAGTTCGCACCTCGCTATGTGCACCCGTGCAACTCACCCCGGCACGGCATATCCCGACAATCGCTAGCGATTGTTGTCTTTTCACTCGGAATTTTCCGGGTTAGTCTCCGGGCTCGAAGTGGTACGCGTTTCCGACAAGTTACCTGCAGTTACCGTTGCCATCGTTCGCCGACGCGGGGTACTGCCGACGCCTGCAGCGCAGCGGTTCGTCGAATGCCTGACGGCGGCAGCACAACCGCTTGCGACTTGAAGGGTGCTGCAAGAGAACGGATGGCGTGTGTGTGGACGGAATGCGGAGGTCAGCATTTAGGAAGATCTTATTCGCCGCTTCGTCTTCAGAGACAGCCGCTCGGGATAGTGGTTAACACGGAGAAAGATGGGTCCCGTCACCGGAGCTGCTAATGCTCACGGGCGACGGGCAGGCGCATGCCTACTGCGTTGACTATTGCAACGCACAAACGAGATTTCTGGACGCATTCTCGAAGATTGTTGACTGGGAACGTGCAGACAGAGACTTTGTTTGAGCTTACTCTTTCGAAGGAATAGAGCATCTTTCTCCGGCGTGTCAGGACCGGTGAGACATTAGAGCGATCTGAAAAATCGACGACAAGAGCGGAGACAAAATGTCGAAATTGCAAACGTCGTACACGCATGAACCGCAGACGAACATGACACGTGTGCAAAGCGGATTTCAGTTGCGCGATAACGGCTTGGGCTTTTCGCTCATCACCATAATTGTTCACTGGATTGTCGCAGCGGTTTTGCTGTCCATCATCGCAATCGAGGTCGTGCGGTTCTTCTCGCCCGGTGTCGAAATGACAAGAGTCCTAAACGTACTTGGCGCAGTGCTCTTTCCAATATCAATATACCGTTTCTGGGCACGTGTCACTTCGTATCATCCACTTCCGCTCGGTACACCCAATCCAGTCGAACTCATCGTCAGTCGATCCGTAGCGCTCGGATTGGCTTTGGGCCTGGCGCTGCTGCCTCTTGCTGCGTGGCTTGCGAAATCGGCAGCGCGTGAACCGATTGAATTGCCCGGAGGATTGTTTATTCCATCGCTAATCGCACAGAACCACGAGGCAGCGCAAATATTCGGCATCCTGTTCAAGATCGGCGCAACGGCGTTTTTGCTTGGTTTGGCCTTGCATATATTCGGCGCCTGCAAAAATCACTTCATGCTGAAGAACGATACATTGAAGCGGATGCTTGGAAAACACGTGGAGCTTTGAAGTCATGAGAACAACCCAATACGGGACTCGCGGGGATGCGCTCGCGAAGCTTTGCGGCGTGAAGTATCCAATTTTCCTGGCTGGCATGGCGGCCATTTCGGGCCCGGAACTGGTCGCTGCCGTAGCCAATGCCGGAGGCATGGGGATTGTCGGAGGTTTGCGTTTGCCACCTATCGCCCTGCGTCGATGGATGCAGGAGACGAGGGAGCTAACAGACAAGCCGTTCGGCGTAAATCTGGTGCCATCGTTTGGCGGGCCGGAGGTATTCGAGGCGCAGTTTCAGGTTGTCATGCAGGAAAGGCCGAAGATGCTTTCGCTGTTCTATGCCGAGGACTATCCGGACATGATCAAGCGCGCAAAGG
>NZ_JBAUSA010000302.1:0-4231 GCF_049581465.1 Caballeronia sp.
GTCGATAGCATGCGAGTTTTGATGTCGGCCGCCGTCCGTGATTCGGAGGGGATCGGTCATTCGATCGCGTGGTGAGACTGTTTCTTCCAAGCCGGTTGATGACTTTTAGTATCGCGGAGCCGTGCACCGTCCACAAACCTGGTTTACTGGTTAGGCACCAGTTGGCGGGCGAAAGAAGATCTGAGGTCCTGGCAGCGCGACGCGTTGCGACATCGTCAGCCAACAACTGGCGTTGCAGGATGCTGCGGCCTGTATGGCGCCCTAACCCACCCGTCGCGTAAGCGCCGCTCGCCCTAAAAAAGCATGACAGGCGACCTGAGTGACCGGGCTACGTCAACAACGCCGCCGCCAGCTGATCTGCGCTGTGAAACAGCGTAGACAACTGATGCATAGAGTCCAGGATTGCGATTCCTGGACTCTGCAGCTCCGGAGTGACGCGCCTGATTAGGTCTTTGGACAGGGGATGCACCACATGCTGTGGCGTCCGCGCAGTCCGCTGGCAAGCACCCGACCACAGCCGCGGACTCTTCACCGTGCGCAGCACCGTCGAGCGACTGTCCTTGTGGTTCAAGGCCGCACCGCAGCTCCGACAATGGGTCTGGACTGAGAGCCACGACTGCACCTGTTTCGAAATGAGCTCGACCTGCACCTTTGCCAGCAGCGACCGCCCTTCCGCGAGAGTCAGGTCCAGTTCGGCAAGACAGAAGTCCGGGCGCTCAATCACAGCCAGAACTCCGTTACCTTCCTCGACCGTATCATTGTCTCCGTCGGCCAACCTTGCTTCGATGATCAACCGCATGGCTTGCTCCCACCGTTGCGAGACCGATCAGACTACTCCAGACGAAACCGAAGTCGCTACCGGAAACACAAGCGGCCCTCCTTGGGAGCCTCCCCAACTTTTGCACGCTCTCCCCTACGGCGCTGTGCGATCGATTATCAACGGATTTGCCGGGTCGCTTTCCCGTTAGCTCCTTCGGTGTCGATCGGAGCGCCCAAGCCGATAGAGACGCGACCAGCGGCGTACTACCAATTTTCCGTGAGCGCAGCTCGGTGCGAGGAACGATTTTGGACCGATGCTCGAACACTGGCAGAAGCGGCTCGCAAGTTCCGGAGTACGAAGGCTTTAGCGCAACGTCCCGGAACTAGCCGAACCGCCGACGGACCCGGCTAGATCGAGTTCACCTGCATGGTGGCGGGGTTCGACGCGTGCCAGATGAATCAAGCGTTCCGGTGGCCTGACGGCGAGTAGTAACAACTTTAGTTGAAATTTAGACTCAACTTTCCTTGTGTGAGCGGCGTTTGTTCTCAAAAAATCTCGCCCAATACCCGGCTATTAAGATAACTATGCTTCGCGCTCGCGAGTGGCAGCTTACGAGAGGACCGTATGGATCCAATTGTTGTCGGATGCTGTAGAACGGGCTTCGAGCGACCGCTTACAGGTGTCGGCACTGTCGTTGTCCCAACGCGGTTTGATCTATGAAGCGCGCCAAGGCGCGTGACCGAACCCATTGGCCGCCCTGTGCAATGAATCGTGACGTCGCGTCGACGACTGTTTGGTTGCTGTGGTCAGCGAATACGGCAAAGACAGGTGCGTCGATCGACTCCGCGAGGGCAAATTGCTGCTTTTCGATACTGCGCGGGTCGATGCGGCCTTCGGCATCGAAAGTAAGAATGCAAAACGTGTTCCGAACGACGCGCACCGGGTGTCTGGCCACAAGCTCGACCACGACGCTGGCCATTCGCGCTCGTTGCCCTGCAAAAACGGGTAGACATTGGCTTGCCGGATCTCGCAGCATCCGGTCGAACTTGGTGCTTGACAGCCGCCAGAGGGTATCGTCACGAGCGATCAGAAACGTTCGGCAAGAAAAACCCATGGTTCTGCCCCTTGTATTAGCGGTGATACTCACCTCGCTCGGCGAGATCCCAGCAGGAGATTTGCCCCTGTACCTTACATCGCGCGAAACCAGGCTTCGTGTCGTCTCGGTCGATGTCCGGCTCCGCTGCGCCTTTCATGCACCTGAAGCACGTCGCAGTCAACCCGATCGAGGAGTCGAAGTCAGTCGCGTAGGCGATCACGGTTGCGTGGAACCACGCCACGGGCTTAGCCGGGCCCCGCTGACGGCCACACGTGCCCTTCTCGTCCAGAACGCGTCCCGCATTAATGAATGCATGACTACGGTCGGAATGAAGCGAGTAAGGAACGCCTCAGCGCGACGATGGAAGCGCCTGCCCCCTGACCTCTCACTGCATGATCTCGCCGCTCCAGCGATCACGGTTGGCCCAGAACGAACACTGCGGACATTTTTCGCCTTCCGGGTAGTCAATGCCTTCCTCATGCGGGCAGCCGATGATGCGATCGACGGCCACCACCGATTTGACACCGTGACGATCGATGAATCGAACGATTTCTTCGGTGACTTCTGGATCGATTCTCGCATCGGTTGCTTTGCAGAACCACCGCTCAACAGGGTCCGCGTCAGCACCTTCGTGCGCGACGATGCCCACAGAGACCTTCGTCGCTCTTGAGTCGTCTGGCCCGTAGAAGGCAACCGTTGCCACCGGATAGCCGCAGAAGCCTTTGCCACGTCTTTTGGCAAACTTGTCTCGGTACCACTGAGCCTTGAATGTCATGACCCCTCCTTCGCATGCCTTGCCCAGTGACGTAAGCGGTGACGCCGAAGTACACATAGCGTACTCAATTTCTACTCCTTGGCCGCGCGCCCGACAAGCGGGTTCGGGCAGTAGCGGCTGCGTGGGCTGAACAAGGCGCGTTCGCAGCATAGACGCGAGCGACCTTAATGGAGTGACTCACACCGGTCGGTGATCGCCGTTAGTCGGCCACTAACAGACGATCGCCGGCCGCAGATGAGCGACCGCTCCCGCAGCCAGAGCGGTCGCTGGAATGCTCAGTCGACCCCTTGGAAATCGGCGAGTGAGCGTTGCATTTTTCTTGAGTTTCGGCGTCAAATCCTAGGCGACGGTGGCAGCTTTGCAATACGGTGCCGTCGCCTGGGCGCAGTCCGGCATAGAACGCCGGTCAGGCCTTGATAAACGCCAGTAGGTCGGCGTTGATCTGGTCTGCATGCGTGGTCGGCATTCCGTGCGGCAAGCCGGGGTACGACTTGAGCGTGCCGTGCTTCAGAAGCTTCACGGATTTCGCGCCCGTGGTGGGGAACGGACATATCTGATCGTCCTCGCCGTGCATCACCAGCACAGGAACGTCGATGATCGCCAGGTCGTCGTAGAACTCTGTTTCCGAGAGCACCTTGACGCAATCGTATTGGGCCTTGATGCCGCCCATCATGCCTTGCCGCCACCAGTTCTCGCGAATGCCTTCGGAAACCGTCGCGCCAGGACGGTTGAACCCATAGAACGGAATCGTGATGTCCTTGTAAAACTGTGAGCGATGCATCGCCGTACCGTTGCGAATCACGTCGACAACTTCCTTTGGCACGCCCTCGGGGTTCTTTTCCGACTTCATGAAAAGCGGCGGAATCGCGCTGATAAGTACCGCCTTTGCCACACGTCCGTTGCCGGTGCCGTGCCGGGCGACATAACGTGTCACCTCGCCGCCGCCCGTGGAGTGACCAATGTGCACGGCATTCGTGAGATCGAGCGCCTTGACCAACTCCGCGACGTCGGCCGCGTAGGTGTCCATATCATGGCCGCTCGCGGTCTGGGTTGAGCGCCCGTGGCCGCGACGATCATGCGCGATCACGCGAAACCCATGATCCAGGAAAAACATCATTTGTGCATCCCAATCGTCGGCCGACAGCGGCCAACCATGATGAAAGACCAAGGGTTGACCCGTGCCCCAGTCCTTATAAAAAATCTCGGTTCCGTCCGCAGTGGTGATGTATGAACTGCCAGTATTCGCTTTCATCTCGTATCCTTTGGGGTCGTTTTGACGATGGGATGAACGTTCGACAAGCACAGACGCTACTTCGGGAACCCGGCCATCCAAAAAGGGGCGGCAACAAGAAGCGTTTGGTAGTTGACACCGAACCGAATGTGAGATTTGTGCGACGGCGCACATTGGGATGAACGAATCCTTTTCGCTGCCTCCGAGGTGGTCACGCACCCGTCGATGTGCCAATGTTCATTGGTCTTATACCGGACGACAGGCGGACGGTCGGAAGTCTTTCGGGGCTGGCTCAACAGGGTCGGCTACGGTCTTACGCGCGATGCACGGCCTGGGGCTTCACGCGTGCGGGACATCGGGCAGGGTTCG
>NZ_JBAUSA010000303.1:0-2041 GCF_049581465.1 Caballeronia sp.
GCCGGAAGAAATCTCGCTCTGTCACACGTGCTTTCGGACCCATTCAAACCTCGTCAGAATTTGCAGGGTTTCAAGCATTACAGTAATATGCCCGTATCCTGCAATTCCAGCAATCCGATTTCGCCCCTAAACGCCCGTTAGTAAAGGCTTTGGCGGTTGTTCAGGGCCGACTCAGTATGGCAGCACGTTGAACTCGCGTAGCACCCTCAGCGAGCCTGGGTAGTCCTGAAATTCCTTGTACGGGGACTTGGCGGTCAGCTTGCCAAGAGCCCGGTCGAACAATACAACGGCCTCCTCGGTATTCAGGTACGTCGACATGTAGACGAGTCCGTCCACTGTCGCCGGGTGCTTGTGAATCGCCAGCGACCACTGCTGCGGCAAGTCGTAGGGCACGATGGACGACAGGGACCCTTCCCCGCCTAGCCGCTTCAAGTGTTTGCCTGTCAGTACAGCCAGCTTCAGCTTGCCGGCTTTGAATCGTGCAACCCACCGGTCAAGCTCCGTGTATGGCATCTTGAAGCCGCCCCTGTCAGAGGTCCGGTCATGAAGCACCGTCTCTGCGAAAGCGCAGGCGAGTGTGAACCCGAAATAAGAGGTCCCGTACCGGTCGGCTCGAGGCAGATGGCCGCGTGGGTCATCGAACCGGTTCAGCCCAGATTTTCCAAAGTATGGTTCGCCGCCATTGTGGCGGGAAATGCGAACAAGCTTCGCCGCGTCGACTTCGATGACGGGCAAAACCAGCGAGGAGAAGGCAACATCAGGGAGGGTCAGGCTCAACGCGAGGCCTCCTCGGCGAACGCCGCCGCGACCCTGTTCACTAATTCTACCTTGCCCTTGCGGAGTGCCTCCAGCGGGTTGATGTCCCCGAGCGACCCCTTCGCCGTTGTGAAGAAGTCCCACTTGGTCCAGCCGGGCAGCTCACCGAGTATGCGTGAGACATTCTCCAGCGTGGCACGGTCGACCTTTCCCTCGGCGAAGAACGCCGGGAAGTAGCTCTGGCCTTCGACATCGACCGTAAAGAGCCGGCGCGCGCGCGAGGCGGCACTCACCGCTTGTCGGGTCAAGTTGAGCGCTGCTTGCAGGTCTGCCGACGAAAGCAACTGCCGCTTGATGAGGCTTCGCCTGAATGCACGCGAGGCCATGTCGAAGTCACCCTGCTTCACCGTCTCCGACGCAGCGTCGTTCGGTTCCTGCGGCAGCTCGAGGACAGCAGGCTCAGTCAAATGCCCGGCCACCGGGCCGTCCGTTTGTTCAATCATGCGTCTAAACGAGCGAGCTTTCTGCTTGATGAGCCGTCCGACTTCGGCATCGGGCATCTCAAAGATGACCTCGAGGTCTTCCGCGTAAGAGAGCGCGCCGGCCGCGTTGCCTAGCGCCCGATCAACGGAATCGCCAGCGGCGTGCTTGCTGACACGCTTCAGTGCCGTTGCTGTGGTCATTTCAAACCTCCTCCTTCGGAATTTCCATACCTGAAAGCATTGCACAAACCCCCACGATTGTTAAATAAGACAAGCATGACAAACGGCGGCGTTTGTCATCGCCATTCCGACAATTGGGGCAAAGGGCTGGTCTGTCGTCGGCATGAAAAAGCGCCCCAAAAGCTGCATGGGCTATGTCGATGGCCGTCAGACAAACGTAAGCATCACGGGTACCACTTAACGCCGGATTTACCACCCCAGGTCTCGCCTCTGGTCTGGCTTCGCTCGATATGTCACTTATCGGAGCATGGAGAGCCGGCTGCTCCCGCATTCCACATTGTGAAACGGGCTGGAGTGTCTTAAAAACGGACGATTCAATGTGGATCCCAGTCCTTCTGCCAATCACACATCGCCCCAGCCTTACGGTGGTGGGGTTACCTGCCACTTGAGCAGGCGCAGGCCCTTTAACGGGGAGCCAAGCCGAGACGCGTCCGCAGCCGTGATGGCAGCGGTTCAGTTGGGTGGCGCTACACCCGGTTAATTGTCCTGCCGCAGCAGGGTTGGGCCGTTGCGACTCACCATGGCTGGTGGTCGCTGCGTCGACGACGCGGCCTCTGTTGACT
>NZ_JBAUSA010000304.1:0-4573 GCF_049581465.1 Caballeronia sp.
GCCCCATCACCTGGTTCCAGTGTGGAAAGGCGCTGCCCGTCGCCGTATCGAACGAGGCCATTGTGTATGTATAAGATGCACCAAGGCTTAAGTTGGACTGCAGAAAGTAGCGGCCGTTGATTTCGAAGTTGTCGAACTTGATGTAGTTGCCGATGCCGTTCGCCGGACCAGGCAGCGCGCCATTGCTCGTGCTACCGCCATACCATAGGCTCGACACGTTCTCGGTGGACGAATGCGTCCAGAGAACGCCGACGGACGACTTGCCAAACATATACTGCGCGCCTAAACCGTACATCCGTTGCAAACCGCCGGTCGTCAACGCATCGCCATCGCCCGTGCTAACCGCCCCGGTCGCGTTCGGTGAATTGGCGTCGCGGTTGATCTGCAAGTACGTAGCCGCGAGGGTGATCGGGCCGAACGAATAGCTGATGCCAGCGCTGTATGCGTTGTTGTTGGAGACCTCGCCGGCTTCGTTCGAGAACGCATACATCGCGCCGACCTTCACGCCGTCGAACAAGACGCTGCTGAACTTCACCGAGTTGTTCAGACGCATGTCGTTGTTCAGATTGTCATTGTCGTAGGGATGGTCGGCAAGATTGCCACCAAAACCCGAACCCGTCGCACTTAGCGGCGCGAGGTAGCTAACCATGAAGTCGTATTGACGGCCCAGCGTCAGCGTGCCGTACTGGTTCGCGCTCAGGCCGACCCATGCCTGGCGGCCGAAGAGATCGCCGCCGTTCTTGAACGTGCCATTGGTCGAGTTGAAGCCGTTTTCCAACCAGAACACAGCGCTTAGCCCACCACCGAGATCCTCAGTTCCACGCAGGCCCCAACGTGGCGTATAGACACTTCCTGCGAACTCCTGCCATTGAGTACCGCCGCCTGCCGCAGGCTTCGCGGCGTTGTCACGGGCACTACTGCTATAGAGAAGGCTCGTGTCGATCAACCCGAACAGCGTGACACTGCTTTGCGCGTGCGCGGCGCTTGCGACCAGCATCGACGCTACGAGGGCGATACTCCGGTATCTCATGAGATATCTCCGTGATGGGATCAGATTCGGTTCCGCGCAGCAGTTGATGTGATTGAACAGCCAGGCGGAATATAGGCGGGAGCGAGAATGCAGAATACGTCAAAGACGAAAATGAATGCCACTTAAGAAGTGAGCAGTACTTGTCATAAAAGATTCACCTCGCCAGAGGGGTACGCGGCGGGACTCCGAGCGGTGTAATTCTGTCGAGAAGACACCAAACGTTGCGCAAACGCGACGTCGGTCATTTTGGGCGACGTTTGGTGACGCTCGGCGGCGTTTCCCCGGCTGCGGATTGCTGCAAATTGGGGCATGCGCTTAGCGCATAGGCCCCCGGTGGCTCAATACGGCGTGCGGTTCGAACGCCTGCGATATTGCGCAAAACCTGCGATTGCCGTCAGCTCAGGATGGATCGCTGCCTTGATGGCGGCGACATGCGTTTGTGCCTCTCCATAGAAAGACGAGAGGTCTGCCCTCACTGCGGTTCTCGATGCGTCGTCGAGATAGACCATGTGGCCCGACGGATAATTGTGGACCGTCAGGTTGCTTTCGATTTGCGCGCTGGCGAGCGGCATGTTCTGGAAATTGATTAAGGTCTGGAAGAATGGCGTCACCCCGTCGTAGTACCCGTTTGCCGAAAACACCCGCAGGTACGGATTGACGGACATCGCGGCCGCAAGGTCTCCCGCCGTGTAGAGACTTCCGCTCCCCCCTCTTTCGGCTCCCGTCGGATCGACATGGCTGAAATCCCAATTGTCGAACGCCAGGTCGTTCAGGTCCATGAACGGCGATATCGACGTGTACTGCAATTCCTCGTTGAGGTACACGTTCCACATCGCGGTATAGACGCCGCCCACGGCAGCCATCGTGGGATCGTTGCCGCCCGCGTCCGGCGCGACAAATTCGGCAATCCCCGTGTCTACCCCGGTGACACGGCCGTCATAGGCACCTACTGCCAGTCCGGCGTCCAACAGCAGGCTCGTCAGGAACACCGAGCCGTTTCCCGTTGAAGGATTGAGTTGCCAGTACTTGAGGACCATGGGCGGGATGCCGAGAATGTCACTCAGGTGCTGCAGAACCCCGGCATCGACGTTGGGGAAAGCGGCTAGTGCGTTTGCATACGGACCGCTCGCGAACGCTATCACCTTGTCCATGAATTCGGGCAGATCGGGCGGCGCTGGGGACAACGATACTTTTTTATGAAACCAGGCGTCAGCCGCAAACGTCGGGAGGATACCGATCGGGTTGCCGGCCTGCGAATAGTCGAGAATCGACGACTGCAAAACGATCCCGTTCAGATCCACACCGTCTTCGTGCAACATCCAGGTGAGCACACAAGTGCGCGGTGTTCCGTAGGATTCCCCAAACAGATACTTGGGAGAGTTCCACCGGTTAAAAACCGTCAGGTACCGTTTTATGAACTGCTTGATGCAGCTTGCATCCTCGTCAACGCCCCAGAAATCCTTGTTGGTGTTGGGTTCGACCGCTGTCGAGTAACCCGTTCCCACCGGGTCGATAAACACCAGGTCAGTCTGATCGAGCAAGCTGTCCTGGTTGTCTTCGAGCGCGTAGGGAGCGGGCGGTGTAAAGCTCGGCATACTCGTCTTGATCCGCCTCGGTCCGAATGACCCTAGAAGCAGGAAGACCGATGATGAGCCTGGACCGCCGTTATAGAAAAAGGTGACAGGACGCGTAGACGCCGCAGCGCCATCGACGGTGAATGCCACGTAGAACAATTTCGCGCCCGGCCGCGAGCTATAGATACCGGTTGTCACCAGGTGACCCGCTCTCGCAGTGTAGGCAATCGACTTGCCGTTTAACTTCAATGAGTGATGCGTTATCGCGGCATTTTCGGTGACGTCGCTGATGGAGTCTCCCGGTCCGTATCCGTAGGGCGTTGTGTCGACAAGCGGTTGATCGGGTGGAGTGCCATTCCTTGCAGTTGCATTCATCGCAGACCTCCGTTTTCAGTGTGATCCGGAAACGCATCGGGATTTTGACGTGGTTCTCGCCACGTTCTTGTCCATGTCGCGAAGTATAGGCAATTGTCAGTTGTTTCCAAGGGGCTTCTGGATTTCGACGAACACGCTGCCCGCCTCGATCTTTACCGGGTAGGTCTGAATATCGGCCGTCAATGGTTCACACATCGCTTTTCCGTTCCGGATATCGAACCGTCCCTGGTGTAACGGACACTCGATCTCGTGCCCTTCGACGAAGCCGTCACAGAGTCGGGCGTGGCCGTGCGTGCAGATATTGTCGGTGGCAAAAACCTCTCCATCCACACCATAGATGGCCAACTCCTTGTCTCCCGCCTGCACTGCGACGACGTCGTCGGTAGGAACTTCAACCAGCGCGATGACTTTCATCCATTGTTGTGTCATGTCAAGCCTCAAATCGGATAGATCAGCGAGTTAGGGATCATCTCGCTATCGAACACGCATATACGCGACTCAAACTTCAATCCTTCGTCTGTCCCGCGGATCGTGTCGATATAGCGGCCGACATTGAACACCGTGGACATTTCATCAGGCTTGGTTCGGAATACTGCATAGTTCGCCTCGGACTGGATTCTTTCGGCTTCGACCTTCAGGATGCGCGGGACACCCACAACATGTCGCTGATAATAGGGATCGTGAAAGATGGTCTCGGTCGTCCCGTAGATCCTGTCCTTCAACATCCCTCGGCTTTCGAACGACAGCGTGGCGAGCGGGTAGCCTCGTTCAAAGTTTTCACGGGGCTGGACTTTGTACACGCACGCTTGCGTGAAAAAGTCCGGCCATTTGTCCCATTCGTTGTTGTCGAGTGCTGCGGCATAGTCCGCGTACAGTGCAAGCAGCTGTTGATACGTATTGAACTCAAGCATCTCAAACCTCCATCACACGACGCCAGTATTCGTACATTCCGCGAATCAGCGTTTCGGTCACCATATGATTGGAATCCGCAACTTCGCGCCCGCCAAGCTCGACCATCGTTCTATGAAACGGCTTTTGTTCGAAGCCCTCCTGAGAGAACTCGATAACCTCGCCGTCGTCGGCGGAGACGAAACCCGCCGGTCCGAAGAGATTCGCCTGGCGCAGTCGCCGGCGCGTCATCTCCTCGCTGTCCTCCTCGAATCCGAAATGCGTCCAGACAAAGTCGAACGAGCCATGCCCGGTTGGCTGGATGTGTCTTGTCGAAACGGAGTTAACCTGTTGCTGGATGATCACGCTTGGGAACAATGTCGTCATGACGGCCGTGGGTTCGCCCCACCACGCTTCCTTGACAACGTCCAGGAAGCGATCGTCGTGCAGGCTCATCTGCTCCTTGAAGCTGGATATACCGCTCGTTACATCGCTCTTGCCACCGGCGCCACGCGTGGAAATCATTGCTGCATGGCGGAAGTGTTCATCCATTTTCAATTCGGATTTATTGTCGGCCCGCCAGAGTCCAAAAGTGACGAACCACGTGTGCAGCAAGCCCGGGTGGTACGGATCCTTGATGTTCTCCTGCATCAGCTTCCAGTTCCCGGGAATGCGCTGGCGGCTGTACCCGAGGATGGTCAGCTTG
>NZ_JBAUSA010000305.1:0-1670 GCF_049581465.1 Caballeronia sp.
AGCCAAGGCGACCCCACGGCCGGCGCGGAAGCCCGCCGGCGAGCCACCCTTGTCGCCGTCCGAAGCCGCCCGAGAGGAGCATGAAAAATCGGTCGAACACACGATGCCGGACGACCCGGTCGAGGACTATGCGTAGCCCGACATAGCGTCGCGCTGGGAAAAGCCCGTGCGATTTTCCGCTCGTACCGTGCGCCCTAGCGCTGCGCGTTCGCGTTCCGCCAGGCCCAATCCGGCATGCCTGGATGCAAGTTGTCGCAAGGGACCAGTTCGCTCAATCATTGGATCTACGATAGGAGGAAGAACGTGAAACGCGATATGAGTTTGGCGCTTGCCATACTGAAAACGCTCGAAGGAAACAAGTCCTCGCAACTCAGCGAATTTTGACATCGAAGCAGCGCTCAGGACCGAGTTCGATGTTTCCAACCGAGGAGTAGGCTACCAATTGAACCTGCTGTCCGACGCGAATCTCGTACGCTTGATGGGAACTGACTGGCGGCTAACCTGGGAAGGCCACGACTTTTTGGCATCGGCAACCCCGCAAGCCGTCGGAGCGACCTGAAGTGCGCCCGGCTTATTGGCTGGCTTACGGTCAGACCTCTTGGTTCACTTGACTTAACTTAGAATCTCGCCATATCGCGTAACTCGACGTTACACTCAAGAATCGACTGTTACCACTGACAATTTTCGGCCAGCCGTAAGTTGATGCAGGGCTCGTGGACAGCGGCTATAGAAACGGTGGAGCACGTTGTGTATTGATCCGTGGTTGGACGCCTCGCCTTTCGACCAAATTCTTCTTTCTCTTCGCGCAGATATCGCGGGAGGTGATCAGCCTGTTGAACGTCCCACCCGGCGGGGCGAGCTTGATCCTGTTTTGAGTTGCAACCACCGATGCTAACGTCGACTCGACAACCCTGGCGTCACCGACCTTGCCCGGTGACAAATTGTACGTTTTGTCTGTATTGGCTGGGCGTCACGCCTTGCTGACGAGCAAAGAAGCGGGTGAAGTTTCCCGGCGAGTCGCAGCCCAGATCGAGCGCAATATCCTGAAGGGCCATCTCGCGCTGCGAGACGCCTTCGATCGACAGGTCCATCCTCAGCATGGTGCTGAGAGTCGCCGGGGTCATGCCGGTCTGCTTGCGGAAGAGATGGAAGAAGTGCGGACGCGATAGCCCAACCGTTTGTGCGAGATCGTCGAAGTCCGGCGGGACGCCCCTTACCTGTTTCATCGCTTCGATCGCGCGACGAATCCTGATGTCGTACGCGATACCGCCAACGAGTCCGGCTGCTGAAAGTGCGTTCCCTCGGGGCGATATACCGACCAGTTCACCGGTCATGTCGGCGATCAGCCCCTGGACCGCTTGAAGCGACTGGCCTTCACGGTCAGTCAGAATGTCGAGCAGGTCTGTATGAAGGCGGCTGAGCTTCCCCTGCACCGACACGGAAGACCTCGGAAAGAAACGGGGATGAATGCTGTACGCGAAACGCCGGTCGACCTCCTTCAACCAATCCGGCTCCAGATAAAGTGCAAGCAGCACCGTCGGTTGCGATTGTGGGCGATGCTCATAGAAACGCGGCTCCCACGCATTCACCAGCAGCACGTTCCTGCCTGACAAAACATGCTCGCGATTGCGGATCCCGAACTGGATGTCAGGACCGCCTTCGTTGAAGAT
>NZ_JBAUSA010000306.1:0-5849 GCF_049581465.1 Caballeronia sp.
ATGCCCCATCGGGTGGAGACCCCCGAGTGCCGCGTGGGTTTCGACGGCGTGCATCGGCGACTTGATGATGCCCGGCGAGACGGCGTTAGCGCGAATGCCTGCTTTTGCGTATTCGATCGCCAGCGACTTCGTGGCCGAGTTCAGGCCGCCCTTGGTCAGCGATGCCAGCACCGAAGGCACACCGTTGATGGCGTGGTCGGTCAGGCTGGTCGTGATGGTGACCACATGGCCGCTCGAATTCTTTTCCATCTCAGCGATTGCAAGCTGCGTGATGTTGAAGAAACCGGCGAGGTTCACGCCCGTAATCGCTGCGTAGTCTTCGGGGGTGTACGTGGTAAAAGGCTTCGCGATAAAGATGCCGGCGTTGTTGACCAGGGTGTCGATACGGCCGAAGCGTGCGACGCCTTCGGAAATCACGCGGCGTGCAACAGCCGGGTCGCCGATATCGCCCGCTACCGTCAGGATTTGCGGATCGTCCGACGGCTTGATGGTGCGTGCCGTTGCGACAACACTGTAGCCGCGTCCGCGGAAAGCCTTGACCAGTTCTGCGCCCATGCCTTGTGACGCGCCCGTAACGACGACAACCTTTTGCGACGTGCTCATAGTAGACCTCGAAGTAAGTTGATCCAGATGTCTTGCCAATCGGGCCGACGGTGTCGACCTCAGTGAATATAGTCTAGGCGTGTCGACATTGAGTTCGAATACCCGGCATGGACAAACAGTCTTGCGTGGCGGGAACAAATCAGGCGCTGCGGTACGGCGGACGGGACTTCCGGGGCTACCAGGGCAGAACTATGGGTTGGATTCGCAATGTGGGCGCCGCAGGTAGAAGCCTTAGTTAGTTTGCGCCAATTGGTTCCGGATTGCCGCTTCGGTCTGTGCGTAATCGCCTTCCCCGAAGTGGCTGTAGACGATCCGCCCTTTCTTGTCGATCAGGTAGACGGCCGGCCAGTATTGATTACTGTAGGCGTTCCACGTTGCATACTCGTTGTCCTGAGCCACTGGGTAACGGATATCGAAGTGCTTGATGGCCGCCTTGACGTTTTCAGTGTTGTGCTCGAACGCATACTCCGGCGTGTGCACGCCCACCACGACCAGACCTTGGCTCTGGTATTTCTGATACCAGCTCTTGACGTAGGGGAGGGTGTTGATGCAATTGCCGCAGGTATAGGTCCAGAAGTCGACCAGCACGACTTTGCCTTTCAACTGCTGCATGGTCAGCGGGTCGCTGTTGATCCATTTATCGATGCCGGTGAATTGGGGCGCGACGACGGGGGCACTATTAAGCGGACGTGCCATCGCGGTGCCGCGGGTAGCAGCAATCGCGGTGAAAATTGCTATCGCAGCGAACACCGCTACGAAGCTCAAAGTCCTAAGTCGGGCGAGCATGTCAGAGTCCTTGCAGAGTGAGGATGGCGTCTCGATCAGGTTGCGCGTAAATGCAATCTTCGTTCGACATAGCTGTATTGGAACGCCCCGACGTATCTGGCATATGTCGACCATGCCGCGCGCGCGTAATGTTATGTATCTGCGGAGCCTTCAGATACATTGAGATATAAATGGGCCATCCGTTTGCATTTCCACTTGCACTTGCGCCATAAAGCCGCGACGCCTTAAGCGTCGAAGACGACCGTGCCATCCGCTAGCGCGGCGCTGCAGCCCGACGGCGGGACGATCTAGCTACGCCCTAGCTACGATCTGCATTGGCAGCCGGAGCAAACATCGTCATGCGGGTCAGGATCCAGTCGAGCAATTCGTACGCGGCGGCAACCAGGGGCCTGCCAGACTTGATGAGCAGGCGGGCCTTGGTCCCCTGGAACAACGGGTGGTCGATCGGGACGATACATAGCTCGCCCGCTGCGATTTCCCGATAGGCCGCAAACTGCCCGATAAGCGTCACAAAGTCCTCGTTAGCGACGAACCGCTTGAGGGCGGTCAGGGAGTTAGTGGTCAGGGTCGGGCGGATCTGGATGTTTTCAGCGAATTCCAGCATCTTTGCAACGTGACCGATCCCGAAGGTGGCGGGCATCAATGCAAGCGGATAGGCAAGCACTTCTTCGATACTGGCGGGTCCTCCTCTCAACGCCAACGGGTGCCCCGGCCGAACCAGCAGGACGACGGGCTGCGACGAGCTCGCACGATATTCGATGCGTGGATGCGGCGGCGGATTGTAAGCGAGTCCGATGTGCGCGCGGCTTTCGGCGACTTCGTTCAGCACGTCGTCAACGGGAAGACTATTCACGCCGACAGTCAGCTTCGGATAGCGCGCACAGAACGGAGTGAGCACTTCCTCAATCAACGCGTCGACGTAACCCTCACTGATGGCCAGTTGCACATGACCTTGCTGAAGCCCCTTCAGTGCGTGAAGCTGATCTTCGAGTTTCTCCTGCTGCGATCTATACCCTCGCCAGAACTCGAGCAGATGAGCCGCGGCCTCAGTCGGCTTGACGCCTCGGGCCTGACGCTCGAACAAGGTCGTGCCGAGTTCTTCTTCCAGCAGCCTGATTTGTCGGGTAATAACGGAGGGCGAAGTATTGATGCTTTCAGCGGCGCCGCGAATCGTGCCGTGAACCAGCACCTCATGAAAATACCGCAGCCGTTGCTGATTGATTTCCCGCATGTTGGATGTCCTTGGTCAGTGGCGTTGCTCACAAAGCAACGATACGTGAACTTAGTTGCTGTTGCTACATTTGCTTGACCTTGCCAATATTCGCGCTGAAGACGAACCGAACGCAAAGCAAACGTCGAATATTGGAGACATACATGGAAGCAATTCAAACCGCGAAGGGCCGCGATGATGTCCTGGCTCTCTATGACAAACTCAATTGGCGACTACTGCCATTCCTGCTGACCTGTTACTTGTTCGCCTACCTTGACCGGGTCAATGTGGGTTTCGCCAAGCTGCAGATGCAAAGTGCCCTCGGCTTTTCCGATGCCGCCTACGGTGTAGGGGCCGGTATCTTCTTTCTGGGGTACGTGCTGTTCGAGCTGCCGAGCAACCTGATGTTGCCGAGAGTAGGGGCGCGCAAAACGTTCTGCCGCATCCTGGTGTTGTGGGGAATCACCTCGGCGTGCATGCTGTTCGTACGCAACGTGCCGATGTTTTATGGAATGCGCTTTCTGCTCGGTATCTTTGAAGCAGGTTTCGCGCTGGGAATGATCTATTACCTCTCTTGCTGGTACGGCCCAACACGCATGGCGCGTGCTATTGCTATCGTATTTCTCGCTGGCCCGATCGGGGGCATTGTCGGCGGCCCTGTCTCGGCCTGGCTGATGACTACGTTTGCTGGTACTGCCGGCCTGGCAGGCTGGCAGTGGGTGTTTCTGGCTGAAGGGCTGCCATGCATCGTGCTCGGCATTCTCACGCTCTTCCTGCTGTCCGATCGTCCCGCCGATGCGCTCTGGTTAAGCGCTGACGAAAAGCGTCTGCTCGCGACCGAACTGGGAACCTCTTCGGCACGAGACCATTCCTTCAAGGCGGTTGCAAGGGACCCAAGGGTGTATGTCCTCGCGTTCGCGTACTTCTGCATCATTGCCGCCATCTACGCCATCAGCTTCTGGCTTCCAACCATAGTAAAAGCTCAGGGCGTAACCGACACGATTCAACTCGGCTGGTACTCGGCTATCCCCTATGTTGCGGCCGCCTTCGGTATGTATTTTATTGGCCGCAGGTCAGACAAGCATGGCGAAAGACGCTTTCACTGTGCGGTGCCCGCAATCACCGGCGCGATATTGCTCGCCGCGTCAATCCTGGTGGACGGCAATCTGTTCGCATCGCTGGTTCTACTGACACTCGGCACGACCATGCTCTGGATGGCATACACGGTGTTTTGGGCAATTCCTCCAGAGTACATCAAGGGTCCCGCGGCAGCGGGCGGCATCGCGCTGATCAACACCATTGGATTGTCGGGTGGCTTCTGGGGGCCAGCCATCATCGGATGGGCCAAGACCGCGACCGGCAACATGCATCTTGGCCTGCTCATGGTGGCCTGCCTGCCTTTGCTTGCTTCGATCCTGCTCGTCGTCAACAAGCTGCCCTCAAGATCAGTGAGCGCTCAGTTGACGAATTGAGTAGTTATCCATAACTATTGTTTTTTGACTAAGGAGCCTTGACGTCTATCGTGCGGACAACGCCGGTGCATGAGGCGCTGGCAACTTAATGCGCTGCGTTCCAAGGGGAACCGGCCGGACAGAGGAACTCAAATGCTTTTACATTTATCAACGTGGGCCGAGGTAGGCCAATTTCTGGAACGCAGCCGCGCAATCGTCGTTCCGATCGGTTCAAACGAGCAGCACGGGCCGACCGGCCTTCTGGGCACCGACTGGCTGTGCCCACAGATTATTGCTTACGAAGCTGAGAAAACGGCCGATATCCTGGTTGCCCCGACCTTCAATATCGGCATGGCCCAACATCATCTAGGCTTTCCCGGGACCATTTCGCTGCGCCCGTCGACCTTCATCGCTGCAATTGGCGACTGGACGCGCTCGCTGGTCGCCCACGGGTTCGAGAAAATACTTTTTCTCAACGGTCACGGTGGCAACGTCGCGTCGATCGAGGCGGCGTTCTCCGAGATCTACGCCGAGGCAAGCTTCGCTAAGCGCCGGGCGGGGTTCGCGCTGAAGTTGTGCAATTGGTGGGACCTGGATGGCGTTGGCGAGCTGGCGAACCAGCAGTTTCCGACGGGCCATGGCATTCACGCCACGCCCTCTGAGATCGCAATCACGCAATGGGCCTTCCCAGACGCCATCAAACCGGCTGATTACACGCCGCAGATTGCGCCGTCAGGGCCGATCCGCGATGCGCTCGACTTCCGCGCACGCTATCCGGACGGACGCATGGGCTCGGATCCAGGTCAGGCATCACCTGAAAAAGGGGGCGAATTGGTCAAGCTGGCGGCGCAGAGCCTGGTGCTGCAGTTGGATGCCTTTAGCCGGGAGTCCGTACCGAACTGAGGCATCGCGAAGTCAATACATTGGAAAGACCACGCGCGGCTTGGCGGCAAGCGCGCGTGGCCGCGCGCCTTGGCCCTTATCCAGACACCTGAGCAATACAAGCAGATCGTATTCTCGCGACTGAAGTGAACCACCAAAGGAAAAATAATAATGTCGGACAAGATTAACCCTCGTCGTCGCCGCTTTCTTGAGATGGCAGCTGTAGGCATTGGCGCCGTGGAGCTGGCCTGGAACGGGCTTGCCCGTGCGCAGTCAAGTCAGGACAACCCGTCCGCTTCAATCGCTACTGCGGCGATGTCGAACGCATCATTCGCCAACATCAAGCAGATCGATGCCGGCGGTCTCAACATCGGCTACGCCGAAAGTGGTCCGCACAATGGACCCGTCGTTATCCTGCTGCATGGTACGCGCATCGGATCGTCAAGGAGGCGGGGCATAACCTTCCGCAGGAAGCGCCCAAGGCCTTTGCTGACGCTGTCATCGAAGTCGCCAGCTACTAAAAGGCGGTTTCAAAAAGGCTGAATAGATCGCTTGATGGTGCTCCAGCAGATGAGGCAAGCGGCGAACTTCAGGAGCGCTTCATGGATCTCTGTTTTGGCGACAACTACTACAACGACACGCGGATTGGCGTTCATCAGAAGGTCTGGACTGGCGAACCAACCGATTATCGAGGGCGCTTGGTAATCGATGATCCGTCAGGGACGAATGTCGTCCTGCCTACAGCTAGGAACTCTCTCTGCGGCGATCGCGGTTGCAAAGTGCCGTTGTACTACTCAACTGATAGCGGTAAAACGTTCAAACGCATGGTTTACATGAACAACAGC
Source organism: Caballeronia sp. (assembly GCF_049581465.1). Lineage (GTDB taxonomy): Bacteria > Pseudomonadota > Gammaproteobacteria > Burkholderiales > Burkholderiaceae > Caballeronia. Next base: position 5,778 of record NZ_JBAUSA010000306.1, read on the forward strand.
TTTGATCCGTCCAGAGATTCAGAAGGCTACATGATCGCAGCAACAAAAGATGCTCTTTACATCGCCCGATCC
>NZ_JBAUSA010000307.1:0-4044 GCF_049581465.1 Caballeronia sp.
GTGCCACTGCAACGCCGCCATGCTAACCACCGACCCGCCCAGCGCCAGCACCGATCCCACCGACAAATCGATTCCCGCGATGATCAGCACGAACGTCATGCCCACCGACATCACGACGAGATCCGGAATCTGGTTCGCGATCGTACTAAAAGTGTCGTACGTCAAAAAGTGCGAACTCAGCGATGAAAACAAGATGATCATCGCGAGGAGCGCACCCAGGAGGCCCAGGTAATTGGACAGTCCCAGCCGCGTGCCCGCCGGCTTTACGTCCTTCGGCGGTTCCACTTTCAAGTCTGTGTTGTTGCCAATTTGTTCGCTCATTTAATGCTCCGCGGTGGTCTGGCCGGCCGACGCGTCCGGCGCATTGGGCGCCTTCGCGTCCGGCGTAATCGGGTCATGCAGGATTTCCTCGCGTTTCGCGTACCCGGCGAAAGCTGCCGCCAGCAATGCGTCCTGCGTCCAGTTCTCCCGCGAGAACATTCCGGTCATCCGTCCCGCCGACATCACGCCGATCCGATCGCATATGAGCATCAACTCACGCAGATCACTCGATACCACCACCAGCGCCCGCCCTTCCAGGGCCAGCGCGCCCATCAACGCATAAATATCGAACTTCGCGCCGACGTCGATCCCTCGCGTCGGTTCGTCGAAAAGCAAGACCGTGCAATCGCGCGCCAGCCACCGTCCGATCACCACCTTCTGCTGGTTGCCGCCCGATAACTCCGACACTGGCTGGGAAGGCCCGGCCGAGCGAATGTGCATCGCGTCGATCTGCCGTTGCGCCAGCGCCGCCTCGCGCTTGGCATCGACGATCCCGTGGCGCGATACCGCGCCAATGTTGCCAAGCGAAATGTTCGCCGCGATCGGCTGGGGCAACAGCAAGCCCTCGCCCTTGCGATCTTCGGTAATCAACGCGATGCCGTGCTTCACGGCGTCCGCAGGAGAGCTAATCGACACCGGCTGCAACGCCGCGCCCTTGTGCGCCACCTGCACCACACCGCCATCGGCCTTGTCCGCGCCGTAAATCAGCCGCATCAATTCCGTGCGACCCGCGCCGATCAACCCGCTGATGCCAAAAATCTCGCCTGCCTTCACCTCGAACGACACGTCGTGGACCACCGGCGCGCGGCTCATGCCCGTCACTTTCAGCGCGACCTCCCGGATCCGCCGTTCGCCCAGGTCGATCCGTTCGCCTATGTCACGCCCCACCATCAGCGTGACCAGCCGGTCGCTGGACAGATTGCTCATGGCATCGACGTGAACCAGCTTGCCGTCGCGCAACACGGCCGCCTGCTCCGCGATCCGCCTCAATTCTTCCAGCCGGTGCGAGATGTACACCAGCGCCACGCCCCGCGCCTTCAGCCGCTGGACCTGCTCGAACAGCAAATCCACTTCGCGCGCCGTCAGCATCGCGGTGGGTTCGTCGAGAATCAGCACGCGGCAGTCGCCAATCAGGTTGCGTGCAATCTCCACCATCTGCTGATGGCCGATGCCCAGTTCGCCGACCAGCGTATCCGGGTGAATCGCGTCCAGCCCCACCTGCGCCATGGCGTGGCGCGCGTCCTCGCGCAGCTTCGTTCTATCGATCCAGCCCAGCCCGCCGATCTGCGGCAAGCGGTTCAAAAACAAATTCTCGGCCACCGATAACGTAGGCAGCAGGTTCAGCTCCTGCATCACCATCCGCACCCCGAGCGCTTCCGCCTGTTTGCGGCTGGCGGGTGCGTAAGGCGCGCCGGCCAGCGTCATCGTGCCCGTGGTCGGGTCCACCAGGCCGCCGATGATCTTCGACAGCGTGCTTTTGCCCGCGCCGTTTTCACCCGTCAGCGCCAGCACTTCGCCCGCACGCAACGACAACGTGACATCGGACAGCACCGGTATCACGTATGTCTTGCCGACGCCTGTCACCGTGAGCACAACCTCATGGCCGGGCGCGACTTTCACAATGTCGTCCATTATTCCGTTCTCGCGGCAATCGTTTGCAGCCAAGCCACTTCACCGAACCTGAAAACGGCCGGGCTACCGATCTACACGCTGAACGCCCCATGCCCGAGGTCGAGAAAGATGCATCTTCGGTCCTTCATTCTCTGTTTATCGGCAGGGGCGTTCAGATCTTGAGTCTTTAAGCAGACAAATGAAAATCCAGATGCCTGCTCTTTGACTTATTTAAGCTGACTTCTTCGTGACCAGGACAACGGGCGTTTCGACCACCTCGGACAATTCCGACTGCTTCTTATGCGCAGCGATCGCCTTGAGCGCCGTGTCGATACCGAAAACGGCTTGCTTCGCCGCGAATTGATCGGCGGTGGCGAGCACTCGGCCGTCGGCGAGCATCGGCTTGATTGCGTTGATGTTGTCGTAACCCACGACGTACACCTTACCCGCCTTGCCGGCGGCACGTACGGCTGCCACCGCGCCGATCGCCATGTTGTCGTTGCCGCACAGCAGCGCTTTCACATCCGGGTTCGCGTTCAGGATCTGCGATGCCACCGCGTTGCCCTTATCGATTTCCCAGTCGCCCGATTGCAGCGACACGACCTTCATGCCGCCCGCCTGCATGGCGGCCTTGAAGCCGGCAGTACGCTGCTGAGCATTGGTCGTGGTCGACACGCCTTCGATAATGGCCACGTTATCGCCGGATTTGAGGCTCTTCGCGAGATAGTCGCCCACCAGCCTCGCGCCCTTCTCGTTGTCCGGACCGACGAACGGCACGTTCAGGTCCTTCGACTTGAGCACGTCCGTATCGAGCCGGTTATCGATGTTCACCACGATAATGCCGGCATCCACCGCCTTCTTGATCACGGGAACGAGCGCCTTCGAGTCGGCCGGCGCGATCACCAGCGCGTCGACTTTCGAGACGATCATCTGCTCCACGATGCGGATCTGGTTGGCCGTGTCGGTCTCATCCTTGATGCCGTTGGTGATCAGGTCGAACTGGCTGGCGTTGTGTTTCTGGTAATCCTTGGCGCCGGTTTCCATCGTGAGGAAGAACTCGTTGGCGAGCGACTTCATCACCAGCGCAACCTTCGGCTTTTGCGCCGCCTGGGCTTGAGCGCTCTTGGAAAGCAGCGACAGCGGCAACGCAGCGCACGCGCTCAGCGACAACGCGGTCGAGATAAAACGGCGGCGCGGCGTATTTTTGAGATGTTTTTGACGTGTGTTCATGCTGCATATCTCCTGATTTCGTTTGAGTTGTTGGATGAAGAGTTTGTTGCTTCCGACGCATTGCAGTCCTGTGGCGCCCGAACTCGCTGGAACAGCGCATGCACATGACGTACAGGCGGAGGAGCGTGGACGCTAATGCTGTAAATCGCAATTGCTGAAGGCCCTGATGGTCCTGACCGGGTCACTCGCCGTTAACCACATAGGGAATCACGCTGTCTGAACGAATCCCGGCAACCGTATAGGGGGCGTATTGGGCGTCGGCGGACACGCCGCAATCGACCGCCAACCGACGACCGTGTCAGGTCCGGCAGGTCAAGCGGCGTGCAGCTACCCGTGAGTGCGTGTGCTGCCCGTTGATCGGCCTCAAAGTTCATCGACGGATTCCCCGTCAACCTTCTTGTCGATGATGTCGCGCGCGTAGTCAATGCCCGCGCGCGTTGCCTCGATCGGGCTTTCGAACGGCTCCTGGTCCGGCACGCCGAAGATCTCCGATTTGCCGCTTACGCCGCTCGCACTGCGTGAAATGGTCACGACGATATCGAAATGGCGCGGGCCGTCGTCAGCTTCGTCACGCTCTTTCGCGCGGCGCATGGCCTGGACATGGATTTCGAAGCCCTTGTAGTGATCGGACAGAGGGGTGGACATAGGCAACTCCTTAAAACAAAACGGTGACAGCATCGCACGGCCTGGGGTGCTGCGCATATAGACCATGACGACGGCGGCTACGAGCTATTGCTAGTGAGTTTGCTTTTTATCGCGCATTGATGCCAAGGACGCCGTTCATGTTGCGACGCGGCAACGCTAATGGCTATCGTTTTCTGACCGGACAATCTAGTCGAACATGTCCGAAATTGTAAGATAAACGTCGCGGAATGCTTGCTG
>NZ_JBAUSA010000308.1:0-1729 GCF_049581465.1 Caballeronia sp.
CGCCATAACATGCCGCAGCCCACGGCTATCAGCAATACGCCAAGAAATAATGAAGCGACTGTTTCATATCGGCTATGACCATAGTTGTGATCGCGATCAGGAGCCGCCCCGCTATGCCGGTTCGCTAAAAGAACCACGAAATCGGATACCAGGTCTGCCAGGGAATGAACGCCGTCGGCAATCAGGGCCTGAGAATGTGCCAGGACGCCAACAGTGATCTGCAACGCCATTAACGCTATGTTTAGCGCAATACTGGCAATCGTTGTTTTGCGGGCAACGTCCTGCTTTTCCTCCGCGCGCGCAGATGTCGCTAACATGGTGCCGCCCAAAGTCATTGTGTTTTTTAATTCTAACAAGGCGCGGGCTCAGATTAAGAAAAAACAACAAAAAACCTTTAAAAATCATATTGTTAGGCAAACGCGACGCGTTCTCAGTCACGTGTGCATTAGCGTTAGCAGCGCGATTGTGCAGGTGCGACTGAAACCGCGATACATACGGGGCTTCAGCCGGACAACAAAAAAGCCGCGCCATTCTAAAATGGCGCGACTTTTTGAATTGTGACTAAATATTACTTCTGGATCAGAAAGCCGTCACGGTCCTGACCGGCAATCCATTTCGGCGGCTTGCCACGACCAGACCACGTGCTGCCGCTATCCGGATCACGATACTTGGGTGCAACGCCTGCGCGCGGACGACCTGCATTTTTCAATGCTTTACCACCTCGACCACCTGACAGTTCAGCGAGTGTGATGCCGTAATCGGCCATCTTCTGCTTGATTTCATTGAGAACTTCAGCATATTCCCGCGACTTGGCTTCTTCAATCTGTCGCTCGAGGCTTTCGCGCTGCGCGAGAAGTTCCTTGTAAGACGGCATGGTAATTTCCTTGTGATTTGCAATTTGCGAGTCGTCCTGCTCGCTTCGGTTATATGGCTAAGCCTCTCAATGGATCGCAGATTAACACAACTACGAATTTACGCACGTCTTGAAACGCTTGATTTAAATCATTTTATCACGGTACTTGAGCGTAACAATTGGTGCGAATTAGTACATAGCCGGAACAAACCATTCGCGATCGCGCTTGGCGGACGTGCGCACGAGAATTAGTTACCGAATTCTTTCAGATTATGAGAATTGTCGTAGATTAACGATAGAAAAATTTCATCTCATGCGAGGTTCGCATGCATCAGTAGCAATACTACGTCTAAAGAAAACTTAAGGGTCCCTCAAGAATCTTTGCAATAGGAGATGCGACCCATGTATTCACCTATGCCGTTCAATACAATCCTTCATTGCTGCGCTTAATTCCGCAAACGTTTCTTTCGGCTTATCAAATGTAAACCGATCGCGCGATGTCGGGCTTCTCAGGTCGCAGCCGTATCGATCGATACCCAATAGTCCAAGTTCCGTTGGACGGTCTGATGAATTGGCGAACAACGTCAACAGCGCGAGTTCGTCGATTTCCGATAGCGGTTCGAGTGGATCGAGCTCGGCTGCGTCAAGCCACCCCATTGCGCCGAATCCGCCTATATACCGCATGCGGTGCGGCGACATAGTCCAGAAGGTAAAGTCTCCGAGCTCAAGATAACTGGCAGCGTCCGGGTGATACCGCAAATACCGCCTTGATAGTTCGTCGATCGATTCAGGTGGCGCGGGTGAAAACGATCCGAGCATGGTGAGACGCTGGCCTTCGAGTATCGCGTCGCTGGCTGAATGAGTTACCAGAAAGCC
>NZ_JBAUSA010000309.1:0-8209 GCF_049581465.1 Caballeronia sp.
GTCGGCGTCCATGAACACGTACATCGGGTCGGCGAAATACGAGAAAGTCACTTCCTTGCGGTCGAGCTGAACGACGTCGAACTTGTCGTCGGCCTTGTAGACGGATTCCATGTTGCCGCTCGAAAGCAGGTTACGGAATTTCATCTTCACAACGGCCGAATTGCGGCCCGACTTGTTGTATTCGGCCTTCTGCACGACCATGGCATCGCTGCCGATCATTACGACGTTGCCGACGCGGAGTTCTTGAGCGGTCTTCATAATAAAAACTGTCCTGTACGAAAATGTGAGCCTGATCGCTGCGATGTTGCGGGCTTCGGGGTTGCGCCAAACTCGCGCCAAACGGGGTGTCGAACGTGCGCCCAATACGCGCTAAACGTGCGCCAAACTATCCAGCGCCAAATGTCGCGAACACATTCGACATTCATGCCCTGCCGCCGCTTCACCGTGGCGCCGCATCACCGTGGGATTCCGCCCGGGACTGTACCTGTTCCGAGCTGCAAGCCGATGGATAACCGCTTATTTTAACTGAGTTTTCACGAATTCTGCCAGATTTCCGGCCAGGTCCCCAATGCCTGCCAATTCGCCAGCCCAGCCCGATGCGCGTTGTTCCAGTAGCGCGCGATGACCCCAGAAGTCGCTCCAGTCCGGCTTGCCCGCGCCGTTCCAGGCGTGCCAGAAACGCGCGAGCGCCGTTCGCGCGGGTTCGGGTAACCCGTTTGCGTAGTGTGCGAGGGCGGCGTCGAGCTTCGGAAGGTGGGCGTCGTCGGCTTGCGGATAGATTTGCCAGACAAATGGTTTTTGCGCCCATTGCGCTCTCACGAACGAATCTTCGCCCCGTACGAAATTGATGTCGGCGGCCCAGAGAAGGGCGTCGTAGAGCGGCTGCTCGACAAAACCAAGCGCATACGCCTTCAGCGATCCGCTCTTCGCCTTCGATCCCGCCGCGAAACCGGTCAGCCCGAAAAACCGCGCGATTGCGCCCGAGATCCGGCCCTCGGGCACCAGCAACGCGATCGGCGTGGGCGAATCGCGCCATTGTTCGAGCAGGCAATCGATGGCCGGATTCTCGTACGCGAACAGGGAGATGACCGTCGCGCCGCTTGGAGGCGCCTTGACGCCCAGACTCGCGCGCCACCAGACGTCGCGCCTGAACGCCTCGCGCTCGGCATCGAGGGCGCGTTCCTTCAACACGCCACCCGTGCCCACGCCCAAGCCGGGGAAAAAGAAGGTCTTGGCAAGCGCGTAGCGCGGGTGCGGGGACGGCCTCAGGTGAAAATCGGCGACCCAGTCCTCGGCGCTCAGGTATTCCAGGTTGAGCCACACAGGTGGGGTCCCGCGACGTGACATGGCCGCGACATAAACGGACGGCAGCTCGCACCCGAACGCCTCGATGACTACATCGGCGATCTGGAGCGTGTCGCCTGCGTGCGACGGCGTGTGCCAGTACTCGATCGCGACGCCGGCCGCCGTTTGCGAATCGAGCGCGGTATCGACGGCGGGGCAGAGCGCGTGGAACGCCTTGAGGTCATCGACGAACAAGCGCACTTGCCAGCCATGCTCCGCTACAAGCTGGCGCGCGAGCCGCCAGCAGACGCCTATGTCGCCGAAATTGTCGACCACTGCGCAGAAGATGTCGCAGGCGATGTCGCTCCCCGCTCGCTCGGCGGCACGGGAAACATCAGGCAAGGCTTCCGATGAAATCGGCATGAGTGCTCGGGCGGCAATGTGCCGTCAGTGAATGTTGAAGAACGGATTGAACTAAACTGGCGTCTTTCAGGATACCGATTCCCGCGTCGCAGTGCGTCTTAAAACGCCCGGCCGCCGCCACCGCATGCTTCCCGCTACTTTCCTTGCATGACCGATACCGACGTTTTTGATCCCAAAAAAAGCCTGGCTGAATTGCCACACCTGCCGGGCGTGTACCGGTACTACGACGAAAACGGCAACGTGCTGTACGTCGGCAAGGCGCGCGACCTGAAAAAGCGCGTATCGAGCTATTTTACGAAGACGCTGCCGTCGCCGCGTATCGCGCTGATGGTCACGCGCATTCGCAAGATCGAAACGACGGTCACGCGCTCCGAAGCCGAAGCACTCTTGCTTGAGAATAATCTCATCAAGGCGCTGGCGCCGCGCTACAACATCCTGTTTCGCGACGACAAGTCGTACCCGTATCTCAAGCTCACGGGCCACAAGTTCCCGCGCATGGCCTATTACCGCGGTTCGGTCGACAAGAAGAACCAGTACTTCGGGCCGTTCCCGAGCGCGTGGGCCGTGCGCGAAAGCATCCAGATCCTGCAGCGCGTGTTCCAGTTGCGTACCTGTGAGGACTCCGTTTTTGCCAACCGGACGCGGCCGTGCCTGCTCCATCAGATCGGCCGCTGCACGGCGCCGTGCGTCGGCTTGATCGACGACGAAGATTACGCGCGCGATGTCGCCAACGCATCGCGGTTCCTGCTCGGCCGGCAGGGCGAAGTGATGAAGGAACTCGAGGAGAAAATGCACGCGTTCGCGGCTGACCTGAAGTTCGAACAGGCCGCTGCCGTGCGCAACCAGATGAGTTCGCTCTCTACGGTCCTGCACCAGCAGGCGATCGAAGTGGGCGGCGACAACGACGTCGATATCCTCGCGGTCGTCGCGCTCGGCGGGAAGGTCTGCGTGAACCTGGCGATGGTTCGCGGCGGCCGGCATCTCGGCGATAAGGCCTATTTCCCGACGCATGTTGAGGCTGCGCTGGCGATCGAGGACGCGATGCTCGAAGAGTCGTTGGCGGAGGGCGTGGAGGACGCGGACATGGACATGACCGGCGTCGTCGATATCGTGATCGAACAAGTCGATGCTCCCACCGGCGATCTCACGCTGCCGCCCGGCAGGCAGGACGCACTCGATCAGGAATTCGAGGCACACGCGACCACGAGCGAAATGCAGGCGGCGCTGGCCGAGACCGGCGACGCACCGGGCATCGAAATGTCGGAATCCGCGCGTCAGGGCGCGCTCGAAGCTGAAGTGCTGGAGGCGTTTATCGCGCAGCATTACATCGGCAATCGGGTGCCGCCGGTGCTGGTGGTGAGCCACGCGCCGTCGAGCCGGGAACTGGTCGACTTGCTGATCGAACAGGCAGGTCACAAGGTCTCGGTATTGCGCCAGCCGCAGGGACAAAAGCGCGCGTGGCTGCAGATGGCCGAGAACAACGCGAAGCTCGCACTCGCGCGGCTCTTGTCCGAACAAGGGTCGCAACAGGCGCGCACGCGTGCTCTCGCCGATACACTGAACCTGGAGATGTCCGATCTCGCGCCATTGCGGATCGAATGTTTCGACATCAGCCACACCATGGGCGAGGCGACGCAGGCATCGTGCGTCGTGTATCACCATCACAAGATGCAATCGGTTGAATATCGGCGCTACAACATCACAGACATTACTCCGGGCGACGATTACGCCGCCATGCGCCAGGTGTTGACGCGCCGCTATGAAAAGATGCTTGCGTTGGCGGCGGCGCGTGCGGCCAATGGGCCGGTGCAGGGGGCCGAGGTAGACGCGAACGATGTGAGCGAAGTGGGCGGCGGTGCTGGCGGTAGCGAAGCCGGTGAGCAAGGCGAAGCCACCGAAGCCGATGTCGCCGAACCCGTGCCAACGGGCGGCGTGCTGCCGAACATCGTGTTGATCGATGGGGGCAAGGGCCAAGTCGAAATCGCGCGCCAGGTCTTCGCCGAACTAGGCCTCGATCAAAGCTTGCTGGTGGGCGTAGCGAAGGGAGAAGGGCGCAAGGTGGGCCTGGAGACGCTCATTTTCGCCGATGGCCGCACGCCGCTCGAACTCGGCAAGGAGAGCGCAGCGCTGATGTTGGTCGCGCAGATCCGCGACGAAGCGCACCGCTTCGCGATTACCGGCATGCGCGCGAAACGGGCCAAGACGCGGCAGACATCGCGCCTGGAGGAGCTCGAGGGGATTGGGGCGAAACGGCGGCAGCGCTTGCTTTCGCGATTCGGCGGTTTGCGCGGCGTGCAGGCGGCGAGCGTGGAAGATCTGGCGAGTGTCGAGGGTATTTCGCTGGCGCTGGCCGAGCAGATTTATCGTCAGTTGCACTGAGCGCCACGTCCCGCCGCTTCGCGCTCTGGCTTGTGACATATAGGTCGACGCGGCACAATGGCGCTTCCTGGCGCATCTCGATACGTAGAAATACGTAGATCAATTAGCAGCTCCAATCTGAAGCCAAGCCCATGCCGTTTAATTTTCCGATTTTCCTGACGTGGCTTCGAATCGTGCTGATTCCGCTCGTCGTGGGCGTCTTCTACCTGCCGGACATGATGATGAGCCCGGAGCATCGCAACGAGCTCGCGATGATCATCTTCGTGCTGGCCGCGCTGACCGACTGGCTCGACGGCTACATGGCGCGCAAGCTCAATCAGACCTCGGCATTTGGCGCGTTTCTCGACCCCGTCGCAGACAAGCTCATGGTCACCGCTGCGTTGCTCGTGCTCGTGCAATTGATGCGGCTGAACGCGGTGATCGCGCTGGTTATTGTCGGGCGCGAGATCACCATTTCGGCATTGCGCGAATGGATGGCGCAGATCGGGGCATCGAAGAGCGTCGCCGTCAATTCGCTGGGCAAGTTCAAGACCGTCTGCCAGATGGTCGCGATCCCGATGCTGCTCTTCTACGGGCCGCTGAAGATCAACGGGCTGCCATTGGTCATCGATACGCGCGTATGGGGACTTTGGCTCATTTATGTCGCGGCGTTCCTGACGGTCTGGTCGATGCTCTACTACATGAAGCTCGCGTGGCCGCAGATTCGCGAGCGCGGCGGCATGCTATAAAACGCTGTGAATCAGGCGAATGAGGGAAAAAATGATAGGGCCTATACAAAGCTCTTGACACCAAAGTTGGCCTTCCCCATAATCTCGTTTCTGTCGGGCAAGCGCAGAAAACAGCGCGGGTCCGGAAGCAGAAACAGGTAGTAGAAACAGGCAGCAAAGTGGCGCAAAAGTAGTCGGCAAGATGCGGGAGTAGCTCAGCTGGTAGAGCGCAACCTTGCCAAGGTTGAGGTCGCGAGTTCGAGCCTCGTCTCCCGCTCCAAGATTCAGAGGTCGTCGGCAATGGTACGCCGGTGACTGGCAGCACAGTGCAGGTCAATGCGGGAGTAGCTCAGCTGGTAGAGCGCAACCTTGCCAAGGTTGAGGTCGCGAGTTCGAGCCTCGTCTCCCGCTCCAATAAAAGGGGAAGCCAAGCTTCCCTTTTTGTTTGATGGCCGTGCAAATGTGCTCGCGAATGTGTCTGGTAAGGCCGATCATGATAGCGTTCGCAATACCCCCGCTTCTGGCGCGATAGCAAAGCGGTTATGCAGCGGCCTGCAAAGCCGTTTAGGCCGGTTCGACTCCGGCTCGCGCCTCCAGAATTCATGTGCAAAGAAAAGCCCTGACTTGTCGGGGCTTTTTGTATTGGCGGCGACGTTTTAAGCGAGCTTTTTGACCGGGCAACCCGGCTTGCTTTGCTGGTCACAATGCACGCGTCGCCTAGGGCACCATGCCGCGCGGCATAATCTCAGATCTACTATCGAAGTGCGTGCGCATTGCGCGAGCGCGTGACCATCGACCGAATCAGATATGACCGAATTCACTTCCGACATCGACTGGCGCTGGAAATTGTTTGACGACCTGACGAACGTCGAGGTCTACGCCATGCTGGCCGCTCGCAGCAACGTGTTCGTGGTCGAGCAGAAGTGCGTGTACGCGGACATCGATGGCCTGGATGCCGGCGCATGGCATCTGCTGGCTTATAGCAGTTCAGCGGACGGGCGACCCGCGCTTGCCGGTTATTTGCGCGTGCTCTTACCGAGCGATGAAAGCGATGAAAGCGATATCCGTATCGGCCGGGTGTTGACGACCCAGGCTTTCCGCGGCAAAGGACTGGGCCAGCAAATGATCGAGCGCGCGCTCGCGCATATCGCGCTGCAATGGCCACAACAGCCGATACGACTCCATGCCCAGGCGCACCTTCAGCGCTTCTACGGTGCGTTCGGTTTTGAGCCGATCTCCGATATCCACTTGGAAGACGACATCCTGCATGTCTGGATGCGTCGGGCTTGAGAGCGTGTGAGCGCTATGCCCCTGTCTTCGGCCGAGACGTCGCGAAACAGGACGGCCTTGCGGCGCAACTCGAGCGCAGCAGCGCGCGGCAAGCTCGTGGTCTAACCAACCGAAATCGCGGCCCTCTCGGGCTTCGCATCGAAGTCTTTCAGCCGCTGGCTAACCAGCCGCTCGCGCGTCGATAACCTCAGCCAATGCCGAATGGCAATCAACGCGCCGATCACGCTCATCATCGAACCGGGAATCCACAGCAACAGTCCGCCGATCTGCTGATCGCGCATCGGACTGATCCACGTGAACGCACGGCCGCAGATCGAATAAATCGGATACAGCTCGTGCGGCGTGAAGAAAATGTACGCGCCGAGCATGATCTGCGGCGGGATCGCGGCGATCACCACGAGAATGCGCAGGCCGGGCGCGAGACGCGCGGGCGGTGCGGGTCGCGAATCGAGTACGAGCCACCAGAACATCAGACCGTCAATCACCATGCTCCAGTTCATCGCGCGATAAAGCCGCCAGTCGAGCATCGCCTTGAAGTGGATCGGCGAAAGCAGCCAGAAGTAGATCAGCCCGACAAACAACGTCACCGCGACGATCGGATTGAACAGCACGCGCAGCGCGATGCGTGCGGACGGCTTATCGAGCACGGGTTTCAGCCAGCGTTGCCGCCACGAAAAGGGTATCCCGGCCCGCAGAGCCGCGCCGGGATACGACAGCGCGATAAAGAACGGCCCGAGGTGATGCAGCACCAGATGCTGCAACCGATGCATGAAGAATTCGTGCTCGAAGAAGTAGTCAAGCCGCGTATGCAGCGCGACGTAAAGCGCGGTCAGGCCGAACCAGAACGACACATGCCGCGCGATCGATACCCGCGCCTTGCGTGCCCCCCGCGCGAATAAAACGGCCGCCAGCAGCACGGCGATCACCACCGTCGGCGACGGTTCCCAGGGTTCGAGCCAGTAAAGTAGGAAGGACATCGTTCAGGAGGAAGGTGATTCGATCACGCGCCGCACGTCGTTCGCGATGGTATCGATTGAATCGGTCTCGGTGGCAAGCAGACGCGCGTGGCCGTGGCTATCGAAGATGTACACGGCCGAGCTATGGGTGACGTCGTACGCGCCCTTAGCATCGCGCTTCTCCATCTGATACGCCACGCGATACCGCTTCGCAATGCCTTCTACTGCGCTGTCGGTGCCCGTCAAGCCGATCGCGTGCTCGGCATCGAACGCGCGTACGTATGCGTGCAGTGCGGCGGGCGTGTCGCGGGCAGGATCGACAGTGATGAACACGATGCGAACGTCCTTCGCCTCTGGCCCGAGTTGTTGCAGCACTTGCATCAGGCGCGCCATGGTTTCCGGGCAGACATCGGGGCAGTGCGTGTAGCCGAAGTACACCAGCGTTGTTTGCCCCTCAAACGAGTGGCCGGTGACGGGTTGGCCGTTGTCATCGGTGAGATTGAAGTTTAGATCGGGCAGGTGGCCGCTGACATCCGTCAGCTTCCACGGCGCGTCGGCGTGTGAGCACGCAGCAAGCACGGTGCCGACGAGCAGGAGAGCGAGCATGCGCTTGAGCGCGTTGTAGAGCCTGAGCAAAGCCGTATACCGAGGGGAAAAGCAGGAAGACATCTTGCGACGCGAGCAATGTGAGGACTGACAAAAGAGGCCTGACAAACCAGCAGGTTCGCCGAGCAATCAGGCAGCCGACTTTATCTCAAAATAGAGGCTTTCACCGAGACGTTCCATGCGGTCCAGACAAGCCGAGTCGTTATGCCGCAGGACAGTCCCGAACTAGACGACAATGCACGGTAATATGCGCACACTTTTCCGGTCCGTTTCAAGGCCATTCGGGGCCATTCCCGGCTGAAAGGCAGACATCAATGCAAAAACTCCCAGACACATTTCCGCTAGCCGAGACTGCGTTCTTCTTCGATTTCGACGGCACGCTCGTCGAACTGGCGCCCACACCCGACGGTATCGTCGTGCCGCCTGTCGTGCCGCGCATCCTGAGCGCGCTGCGACGCGCGACCAACGGCGCGGTTGCGATCGTGTCGGGGCGCGGGATCGACAGTATCGACGCGTTCCTGTCGATGCCGGACATGCCCGTGGCCGGCCTGCACGGTGCCGAGC
>NZ_JBAUSA010000310.1:0-2880 GCF_049581465.1 Caballeronia sp.
CTCCAAGATCAAGGCCGCCGAGGTCAATGAAGGCCGCCTCAAGAGCCTGATCGCCGACACCCTGCCGTCGCTCAAGAAGGATATCTCGGTGGAAGCAAGAGCCTATAACGAACTGCCCACCATGCACGGATTCTTGATCGACGACAGTGTGCTCGTTGTAGGCGTGTGCGACACGTTCGACGGGATAATCAAAACGACCCCCTATATGGTATTTGTCGGGGACCAGGAAGAGCAAAACCTCGATCCCGACATTGCCCGCAATATGATCGAGATCTTTTCGAGCTGGTTCGACGCTCATTGGTCCACTGGCAGACGGATCAATCCAGGCACCCCAGGTGTCGGTGACGCTAAAGCGGTGTCTCCGTGACTACTCGTAGCCGCTCAGCAGAAAGGCTCGAACGGTTGCGATCGCACGTAGTCCATACGCCGTTGCGCATTGCGCATCGTGGGGCGAGAGCCCTGGTACCCGAGAACACGATCGACGCGTTCAGGAAGGCTATCGAGCTTGGCAGCGACATGATCGAGTTCGACGTCCATCTTTCGCGCGACGGGCATCCTGTCGTTGTGCACGATGACACGGTCGACCGATGCAGCGATGTAAAGCGCCGTTTTCCGGGCCGCTCCAGCTACTTCGTCTCCGATTTCACTCTTGCGGAGCTTCAGTCGCTCGATGCGGGTAGCTGGCATGTCGAACAACTCAACCTGCCTGCCCACGAACGGCAGCCGTATCTTCAGTTGCTGCGGCCCGACGAGTTGTCTCGTTACGTTTCCGATGTGGAGCTGAGGTGGTTCAAATCGGGGAATGTGCGAATTCCTTCGCTAGCGGAAGCTTTGTCCTTCTTCGCCGAGACCAGTATATTAATCAACATAGAGCTCAAGACAATCCCTCGCATGTATCCGGGCATCGCCCAAAAGGTCATCGACCAGATCAAGCTTCGCGGCCTCGAATCGCGGGTGCTCATTTCCTCTTTCGATCACGAGCAACTTCGGACGGTCCGTGCGCTCGACGCGAACATGGTGACCGCGGTCCTGACCAGTGACCGCTTGTGCGCGCTAACGACCTATCTCGACGCGATCGACGCTGACGCGTTTCATCCCGGCTGCTACGCCGACTTCGACACGCTCGGATTCGGTTCGGTAGACGGAACACTTCAACTCCAGCACGTCAGCGAAGTATTGGCATCGGGTAGATGGGTCAATGCCTGGACGTGCAACGACGAAAGCGAAATCGACGCCTTGATTCGTGCAGGATTTAGCGGAATCATGACGGACTATCCAAACCGATTTGGACCTCCGTAGCGGTGACACTCTGGAGCGCCATGCTGACGACGAGCTTTCGTCAGGCCAATCAGCAGGACCGCTTGCGCACCGAGCTGACGGCCACGCTCTATCAGCATAGTTATATACGTGGTATTCGCGTTGAACGCCTTGCTGGCGGACCTCTTCCGCCCTAACCTGAATCCGGCATTCAGCGGTCCTCCGAACAGTTTCCTGGGCCGGCCATCTTACGCAATCCAACCATCGACGAACGCCCGATTTCGGAGGACGAAGGTCCTATTGGAGAAGACATGCACGACAGCCTCCTATCAGTCATCATTACGCGGAAATGGCAACTTGCCGAGAGTTACCATGCCGTTGAACTTCAAACCAAGTCCCGCTCGGAGCTTCCGTCGTTTGACGATGGAGCTTGCGTCGCACTGGTTCGCGGTAACGCCATCTACAAGGAGAAAATATATCCCCTGTGCTGTTTTACGTCTCGGCCGCGTGCCTATGTAATCGCTGTGAGACAAGACGATGGCGACGCGAACGCAGAAACAGGTGACATCTGGTTGAGTCAGGGAGACGAGGCGTTTATCGTAACGCCACGGAGTCCTACGGTTATTTTAGACGGACGCACACGCTCTATACTTTTTGCCGGAGGCGTTGGCGCCGCATCGATCGCGGGAATCGCAAATCGGCTTGCCTTGGCAGGTCACACATTCGATCTGCACAACTTCGCTCGCTCTCCTGAACGTGCAGTCTTTCGAGAAGAACTTGACGCGCTTAAAAGCGAAGGCAGGGTTCATCACCATTTTGGCTTGAATGCCGACCGGTTGGAGGAGACCACTTCTCACGCGATTAGCCCGGCACATGCGAACACTCAGATCTACTGCAGTGGTCCCCCGGCATTTATGGATCTCATCGAGCGCCACGCTCGCGACTGGGTGTATCCGGCTAATATCCACAAAATTGTCTTGGGTGACAGAAAAAATTCATCGGGATATGGAACGCCGTCATGATCCGATACAGGATATGCACCCAGATACGGTTATCCCACATGTTGTCGAGACCCTGCTGCAACGGGTTCTCGCTCCACGGGTTCATGTTCAGTCGCTCGGCGCTATCGCGTGGCAGGTCTTCTCCCGGCATAGCGGCTAGCCCTTGTCCCGGGTTTCGATCAGTACCGCACAGCGCGCCCGTTCAATGACTGCGCCGCAGGGCGACGGGTTGGCCCAGCGGCGTATCCGTGACAAATGGTGATGTCCCATCACGATGATCTCCGCAGTCAGCAGCCGGGCTTGTTCGAGGATGACGTCGACCGGATTTCCCGCGCAGAAGTGCTGTTCCACTGTGAGATTCCGGTCGGCAAGCTGTGCGGCTGCGGCAACCAGGACGGATCGTGCGAAAGAGGTCTCCGCGTGTGCGAACGGGTAGGTCAGGCCATCGGGCGCGACACCGCTTTCGCAACCGGGAGGCAACGCGTAGGACGGGTCGACAACGCATAGCAGGTGTACGGTTGCCGCACTGGGCGCCGCCACGCGGCTGGCAAGGTTGACAACGTGTACGCTCTGGGGCGAGCCGTCCAGCGGAACGAGGAGGGTGTTGAACATGGTTGAAGAT
>NZ_JBAUSA010000311.1:0-1917 GCF_049581465.1 Caballeronia sp.
GTGGACCGCTACTGGGTCGCTGTTGCGGCTTTGAAAGCGCTCGCGGATGAGGGAACGATTGAACGCAAGGTGGTCGCGCAGGCTCTGAAGAAGTACAAGCTCGATCCGTCCAAACCCAATCCGATGACGGTTTAGCGTGCTTACTTATTTATGAGAGGAATCGAGGATGTGGAACGCAACAGCTATCTCAAAGCGTTTGGGCATTGAATATCCAATTATTCAAGGGCCATTTGGCGGCGGCGGATCATCGGTTGACCTCGTCGCTGCGGTTTCGAACGCCGGCGGCCTTGATTCGTTTGGCTTGCAGACTGTAGAAGCCAATGAGATCGGGACAATCATCGGACGTATCCGGAAAGCGACCGAACGTCCTTTCTCAGTCAATCTCTGGGTTTCAACACCTGGAAGCATCCCGGAAGTTGACGATGTTGTTATGGCCGGAAAGATCCAGGCAATGCTTGCATCGCACTTCGAGAATCTTGGACTTGAAGTACCACCGCTTCCTGAGAGGTTTGCCCCGGATTTTGGCGAACAAATGGAAGCAACGCTCGAGGCGCGCCCTCCAGCAGTGAGCTTCGTGTATGGAGTTCCGCCTGACTGGGTGTTGGAGCAATGTCGTTCGCGAGGGATCACCATAATGGGCACCGCGACCACGGTCCAGGAGGCGAAGGCACTTGAGCTGGCTGACGTCGACTGCATCATCGCTTCGTCCTCGGAGGCTGGCGGTCATCGCGGCTCGTTCATCAAGTCTGCAGAGGACTCACTTTCGGGCGCCATGTCTCTGATCCCGCAGGTCGTGGACAACGTGAGGCTACCGGTAGTCGCCGCCGGCGGAATCGTAGACGCTCGAGGTATCGCAGCAGCGTTCGCGCTCGGTGCCCAAGGCGTCCAGATCGGAACTGCTTTCCTGGCTTGTGACGAGTCGAACGCGAGTGACCCGCATCGCAAAGCGCTATTTTCTGCGCATGCGGAAAATACGAAACTGTCGAGGGCGATTTCGGGGCGGCTCGCGAGAAACATCCAAAGCGATTTCATCGACGAGATCCACCTTACCGGATCGAGTATCCCGCCGTATCCAGTGGAAGCATGGTTCGTTAAGCAACTGCAGGCAGCCGCCCTTAAGCAGAAACGCTATGAATATCTGTCATTCTCCGCAGGCCAGACGACATCACTTATCCGCCACAAAAAGGCAAGCGAATTGATGGACGAGCTTGTTCGCGAAACCCCGCGCCTTCTCGAAAGAATGTTTCGTGGTTCGGCTGCGGTGTGACGTTCCCCAACTCCGATGTCTAGTACTACCTATCGCACCTCTGGAATCGGAGCCTTTGCGTGGCAAAACTGTTTTTCCTTCTAAATACACGAAATTCTGGAAATTTGGACGTGATGGCCGAAAACGAGCAGAAAATGTCCCTAAACCGTCACAGCTAGAGCGTCAGTGCAAACCCGTAAAACGTAGACTGCTCCTACCAGCGGTCAAGAGATTGCTGGTCCTGGCGGGCACAGGGACCTGGTGGCAAGAGTCACGCGGTCTTGCACAAGTTGACGCGAACTGGATGGCAGGGAACCTTGCCTCTTGTCGCATTTGGATCTTTGTCTTCGTGTACCTGTGAAAGCATTGGCTTGGCCAAGGCGGCGACGGGTGCTGCCTTGGGTAAATTCGTGGCAGATATCGGGCATAAGCCCGGCTGAGGACAGAGTCATCATGATGAGAGAGAATCGGAATACCTCCTTCCTGTTTGGAGGCAATGCTCCGTATGTCGAGGAACAATACGAGGAATACCTTGCCGACCCGGACACGGTTTCGCAAGAGTGGCGTGGCTATTTCGACGCGTTGCAGGGCGTGCCGGCGAGTGATGGATCAGACACAGGGGACGTCGCACACGCACCGGTCGTGTCTCGTTTTGTCGAGCTGGCCAAGCA
>NZ_JBAUSA010000312.1:0-2007 GCF_049581465.1 Caballeronia sp.
TCCCCGATCCCCACCACGGTCAGCCACGGTGACATCCACCACTCCTTGGTTGCTTCGATTCATGGATTTCCCGGCCTCCCCTGCGCGCTGAAAGGCCGTAAAAGCGGGCATAATACCGCCAACGGGCCGGCCAAGATAACAACCTGCAAGGCCAAGAGGCCTGCCGACCCGAATTCATCGTGCTAGCCAACATCGCGCAGGGTGTACCGATGGCGGCCATGCAGCGCTTCCAGCCAGCGCTACCGCGTCGCGGCAACGCGCAAGACACCGACCGGGTCACGCCTTGAACGATTCAGTTCCTACTGTACGCGCAGCACCGCGGCCCAAGCAGCCATCAGCCTGTCCTGGGCTGATGCGGATCGTGCCTGCGCGTGACGGCGGTCTTTGCCGCATTCGTCTCGCCGGTGGCGAGCTAAGCGCAAATCAGGCACGCGTGATCGCGGGGGTATCGTTTGAGTTCGGTTCAGGGTTTATCGACGCCACCAATCGCGCCAACCTGCAAGTGCGCGGCGTACGCGAAGAATCGCACGATGCGTTGGTCTCGCGGCTGATCGACGCGGGACTCGGCCCTGAGACGGCTGCGTCGGACGATCTTCGCAACGTGATGCTCAGTCCACTCGCAGGACTCGACCCGCATGCTCTCCTCAATACCGTTCCGCTCGCGGCCGACTTGACCCGGCAGATGCAGCGTGACGTTTGTCTTCAGGCTTTATCGCCGAAGTTCTCTTTGCTGCTCGATGGCGGCGAACAACTTGCAATGCTCGATCATCCGCATGACGTGTGGTTGTCGGCGGTCTCGAAGCACGAGATGGCGTTCGGCCTTGGCGGTTGTCCTCCAACGCGTCCAGCCGATCGCCCCGCGCTCGCCACTGTTTCGCCCTCGCAGGTGCCTGCACTGATCGGCGCTATCCTGCACGCGTTCCTGGATCTCGCGTCACCCGAACACACGAGAATGCGCGACTTGCTGACGGCGTTTTCTATCGACGACTTCCTTGGCAACGTACAAGGCAGGCTGGATTTTGCGCTGACCACGGGGCGCGATGGTAATGAATGGCGTCGGCTACCCAGCGACGCACGGCTGCGTTTCGGAACCCACGTGCAAGTCATGCAAGGCACGCGCGACGTTGTGTGCATCGGCGCGCAGATTCCATTAGGCCGCCTCGATGCGGCGACGCTCGCCGCGCTCGCCGGGCTCGCCCCGCGACTACGCCTGACACCCTTGCAAAGCGTCATGCTGCTCGATGTCCCCCCTGACGAAGCGAGTGATGTCATTTCTCAACTCGCCGCACTCGGCCTCGCCATCCGACATGACGACCCCATCGCGCGCCTGATTGCATGCACAGGGTCTCAAGGCTGTGCCAAAGGACTCGCCGACACCAAGGCCGACGCGAAGCAACTGGCCCGGCTCATGCCCTTCGCCGCCGACGTGCATCTCAGCGGTTGCACGCGTTCGTGTGCGGCGGCACATCGCGTGGAAACCACCCTGCTGGCCGTAGCACCCGGCTATTACGATCTTTATCGCCATGCAGCCGACGACACCCACGAAGGCTTCGGCACGCTCGTCGCCCACCATCTCACAATCGAACAGGCAGCCGGCTGGCGCGCCCGGAGCACCCCAGATGCCTGACTATATCCGCGACGGCCAGGCGATTTATCGCGCGTCGTTCGCGACCATTCGTGCCGAAGCAGACCTCGCCGCAATTCCCGCCGACCTTGAAAAGCTCGCCGTGCGTGTGATCCACGCATGCGGCATGACTGAGGTCATCGATGACCTCGTCTTCTCGCCTGGCGCTGGCACGGCAGGCCGCGCGGCACTTGCGGCCGGAGCGCCCATTCTCTGCGATGCCCGCATGGTCGCCGAAGGCATCACGCGCGCCCGGCTGCCGGCAAGCAACCGCGTGATCTGCACGCTCAACGATCCCTGCGTGCCTGAACGCGCTCGCGCGCTCGGCAATACACGCTCGGCCGCCGCGCTCGAATTGTGGCGACCGGATCTTGAAGGCAGCA
>NZ_JBAUSA010000313.1:0-2400 GCF_049581465.1 Caballeronia sp.
AGGCAGAACTCAACAAGCTGAAGTCGCCGCTGGGCGAAATCACCGTCAATCCCCAAAGCCGTCTCGTGATGGTTCGTGACTCCAAAGAAGCCGTGGACCGGATGAGTGTCCTGCTCGCTCGCGAGAACGGAATCTCCACACGCCAAGTCGCTATCCGCGTGCGTACGCTCGAATTTGATACGAGCAAAGGATCACAGGCGGGCGTGAGCGCCGATGTGATTTTCAACAAGATTTCTCAGGGACTGGCGGAATATTCAGTGAGCTTCGCCTCACCGACTTCGCTCGCGACCGCAGCCGGTTCGGTCGGCCTGTCGGTGCTCAAACCGAACGCGCCCTTCACCGGCACGAACGCCGTGCTCAACGGGCTGAACACCTATGGGAAGACGATCGATGACAATACGCAGACCAAAATGACGTTGAATGGCCTGCCGGTGTCGGTCGGGTCATTTGAGACGAAGGGATATCTTGCCGCAACAACCCCGTCAACGGGCTCGCTCACTGGCACGTCGGGAGGCGTTCCAGGATTGCAGCCCGGCTCGGTGACGGTGGGAGACTTCATCAACATCTTGCCGTCGGTGAACGATCACAATCAGATCGTTCTTTCCTACTGGAGTGACAACTCGAAACTCAACGGCCCGTTCACCACGATCGGAACGGGCACGGGTGCCACTGCGCAGCAGATTCAACTGCCCGACATTCTTGGCAGCAAAGATGACCAGACGATTGCCCTGTCGGATGGCCAGACGATCGTCCTTTACGGCGCGGTCACGAAACACGACGACGGATCGAGCAACAACGGTATCGGCGGACTGAGCGGGACGTGGAATAAGACGCAAACCTTCCAGGTCATCATGTTGACAGCGACCGTTATTCCGTCGATGTGAGCCACGGCATGCATTTCGAACCTATCCCCGGCGAGAAAGACGCGCGGCTTGTTTTCGGGCTGGAATGGCGCGCTTACGCAATCAAAGGTGCGTCTGCCGAGCGGCGTCGCTACGCCCACGAATTTGGCGCGACGCACTTCGTCGAGCTGAAGACCAAGGGCGAAACGATCGGTGGCTTTTGCGCGCCAGACGTCGCCGAGCGAAAGGGCGTCAAGCTCCACTCGGCAGCTGCACGGATCGCATTGCTCGAACGCGTGCGAAGCCGGCCCGCCGTGCTGGTCCTGATTCAAGACGAACAGCTTGTTCACCTCATCCATGTAGTCCGTGGCGCGGTGACGGCCGACGAGGATGTCGCCCTCGTCGCGCTGGCCACTCGTCGCGAGGCGATTGAAGATCAGTGCGCGAAGGCTGGCCTCATTCTGACGACGCTCGGATACGGACCACAACTTCAGGACGTTGACGAAACGTTCGAGGTCCGCGAGTTGCTTGCCGCGCGCAAGGTCGGCCTTGTTAAAAAGCTACCGGTCACAGTCCCGACCATCGTGCCGGTCCTGGTCATTATGTGCGCCGCGGGTTACGGCATCAGCAAGGCGGTCGAATTCTTCAACCCGCCTCCGCCTCCCGCAGCACCGGCCCCGACGTACATGCAGGACTATCAGGCGGCAGTTGCACGAACGCTGGCGGCTCCGGCGCCGTTAGCGTCTGTCCTCGTGCCCAAGCTCCTGACTCAGTTCGGCAACACGGAAAGCAACTTCGCAGGATGGCAGTTCTCCAATGCGCACTGCGGGGTGATCGGTTCTTGCGTCGTCACGTACAAGCGCAGGGGAGGGACCTTCGGGGACTTCGACTTGCTCGCGCCCGCGTCAATGCGCCCGATCGTATTCAACGCCGACGGCTGGCATCTCGATACCCGTGGACCGAACGTCATAGCGATCCAGCGCGTCGCGCTTGCCGATGAGACGACGTGGCCTACGAGCCAGGCGCTCATAGAGGCATTGCAAACCGAACCGCAAAAGCTATCGATGGACCCCGTGATGCTGGACAGTCACGGCTACAAGGTCGATATACGGCAACCGCAACTGATTGTCGCCCGGCAGCCGCTTCCGGGACAAATCCAAGGGGCGCTCGTGCTACGAGGTGAGTGGACCATTGAAGGATACAAGTGGCAGAGCCCATTACTCGAGCGCCTGCCGCGCAACATGGCGCTGGACACCCTCGACGTCGAGTTGAAGGAAGACGGAACAGGCATTCATTTCACGGCGAAGGGTAAATATTATGTTCTCAAATAAGACCGCTCTGGCCGGCTTGTTCGCGCTCTCGCTCGTGGGCGCCGCCCATGCGCAAGAGAAGCACCTTACGCTCGACGACATCGATGGGCTGGCACGCGAGCAGATCGTCAAATCCATGAGTAAGGCTCCGGATTCGACCGCAACCAACGGCGTTGGTCTCAGCGCACCAATAGCCGCCCCGGTTGCAGCACCTGCAGAAACGCCGGCCCCACCGCGCAAGCCCGCAC
>NZ_JBAUSA010000314.1:0-2156 GCF_049581465.1 Caballeronia sp.
GATTTTCTTGCTTATTACTGTTAGCCCCTGTCCGGGGCGGGACTTCATTTCTTTTCAAACGCGAAAAGAAACGAAGCAAAGAAACGCGTTTCAAACCGCTAACATTTAAGTGTCCATAGCAAACACTTCAGGCTGTTGGCCCGAACGTAGCACGGCCCCCACGCATTAACCCGCAGTTGAACACCCACCCCAAGCTCAAACGGCGCACACACGCTTCGCCTCAATGGCCGTAATCAACGCACGCACGCTAAATGCCGCCCTCAAATAGGTCAGCCACCGGCACTAAAAGCTCAGTCCTATCGTGCCACCCCAGCCCCCAGTCCGCTCGCGTCGCGCTTCACATGCCGCTAGCGGCAACGTGTTGGGGCGGTCGAGGCGAAGCGTATGCGCGCCGTTCGAGCTTGAGGGGGTGTTCGACTGCGGGTTAAATATTTGGGGCCGCGCTACGTTCGTGCCAAAAGCCTGAAGTGATCGACGACGACACTTAAAAATTGGCGGTTTAAAACGCGTTTCTTTGCTTCGTTTCTTTGCGCGTTTGCAAAGTTAGTATGACTTCCGTGAGCAGTAAGGGCTGGCCCCCGTGACGGAGCTAAAACACGCGGGTTAGCATTGAGCCAGAGCCGTAACAGTGAGGGCGAACCCGTCACTCATAGGTTTTGTTTCCAACACGGAGCCCAGCATGCAAAACGATATCACGTTGTTTGTCGGCCTGGATGTTCACAAAGACTCGATTACCGTCGCCTACGCGCTAGGCAGCGGCGATGTCGAAGTGTTCGGCAAGATCGGTACGAGCGCACGCGACATTGATCGGCTGTGCAAGAAGCTTCAATCCAAGGCTCGCCACTTAAAAATCGTTTATGAAGCCGGTCCTCTGGGCTACGACCTGCAGCGGCGCCTCGCTGCCAAAGGCTTCGAATGCATGGTGTGCGCCCCCTCGCTGATCCCGCGCAAAGCCGGCGATCGCGTAAAGACCGACCGCCGCGACGCGGTCAAACTCGTGCGCTCACTGCGCGCGGACGACCTCAGTGCGGTGCATGTGCCCACTGTCGAGGACGAGGCGTTTCGCGATCTTGCGCGCGTCTGGGCCGCTGCGCGCGATGCCCTGAAACGCGCACGCCAGGCGTTGAAATCATTTTTGCTCGCCCACGCCGTGCGATACGCGGGTACGGCGAACTGGGGGCCTTCGCATCGGCGCTGGATCAGCTCGTTCTCATTCGGCAACGCATGGCAGGACCTCGCTTTCAGCGAGTTGCGTCGCGCGATCGAAGACCGCTTTGCGCAGTGCGGGCGGCTTGAGTCGGCCTTGCGTGAAGCCGTGACGCAGTGGCGCTTTTATCCCGCCGTGCTCGCTCTGCAGACCATGCGCGGCATCCAGTTCACCACCGCCGTTGGCTTGCTCTCGGAGATAGTCGATGTGACGCGCTTTGCCCATCCTCGACAGTTGATGGCGTGGCTGGGCGTCACGCCCTCGGAGTACTCCTCGGGGGGCAGCCGGCGCCAGGGCAGCATCACCAAGACGGGCAACTCGCTCGCGCGAAAGTTGCTGATCGAGGCCGCCTGGAGTTATCGGCATACGGCCAAGGTGAGCCCCGAGATTCAGCAGCGTCATGAGGGCGTGCCCAAGGTGATTGTCGATCGAGCCTGGGACGCACAACTGCGTCTGTGTGGACGGTACAGAAGAATGCTGGCGAAGGGCAAAAACAAGAATGTTGCGATCGTTGCGATCGCCCGCGAACTCGCCGGGTTTGTCTGGGACATCGGCCGTCTGGGCATCGAGCAAGCAATCAACACGCCCAAGCCGGCGGTTTGAATCGCACCCGCAACAGCAGTTTTGCAACGAATCGCAGGCAGTTTCCTGAAGGCGGCGTAGCCCGGAATTAGAGTTACCCGCGGCATTTCTTGGCAACGGCTTATCAACGTTCACGCCGACTTGCGTGCAAAGTTAGCGGCAGGCTCACGAAACGGATCACTGTAATGCGGTAACCAACCCGCGAATATCAGATTGATTCACCGTCGAGTGTTACTTGCTACGCCGCCCTCAGGAAATTGTAGGAACAGAAGAGATGAAAACCGCCAAACCAGCGGTTGACACGGAAAGTCATATCAGAAATGAAGTCCCGCCCCGGATAGGGGCTAACAGTAATAAGCAAGAAAAT